>JAEUHE010000103.1 GCA_016793885.1 Verrucomicrobiales bacterium | reverse complement strand
AGCGCAACCCGCGATGGGGTTGTGAGAAAACCACGACTAACCCAGGGTAGGCGCTCCTGCGTCGCGCCAACCCTGGGCTTTGAGCCGGAATCCCTTTGGGATTCTAACATTTGGTCGAAGAACTTGTGGGTAATGCTTAGGGCACGACACCGCTGTTCCTTCACGCTACCTCACCTCCTCCGCCCACGCACTCACTCTAGGCGCACCTCCAGCCACTCCGTAGCCCGCAGGAAAAGCGGAGACATGTCTCCGCGCTCCATAGCGTCCCCCTCCTTCGCGTCCGTTACAGCCGTTGGGAGTGTAGCAGCCGAGTAAGGAGGCCCGGGCCACGAGAAGATCATCTCTGCCAAGCCAGCCAGCGTTTGAAGAGCGCCTTCAGGAACGGCGTGAGGCGGGTGCGGTTGTAGAGATCGCCTGTCTTGCGAATCGCCTCAGCTTGGGTGGGGTAGGGGTGAATGGCTGATGCGAGGGTTTTCAGACCGATACCGCCGCGCATCGCCACCACCAGCTCGCCAATCAAGTCCCCGGCGTGTGCTGCCACGACGGTTGCTCCGACGATATGATCGCCCCCGCGTCGCACGTGCACGCGTACGAAGCCCTCCGTTTCTTCGTCGAGAATTGCCCGATCCACTTTGCCCAACTCTTGTGTGAAGGTGTCGATGCGGATGCCCAGGGCTTCGGCGGATTGTGGAGAGAGGCCAACGTGCGCCAGCTCGGGTGACGTGTAAGTTGCCCGAGGGATCACCAAGGAGCTGGCGCGCGAGCGTCCCTTGAACAGAGCGTTTTGAACAACGATGCGTGCCATGAAATCGGCGGCATGCGTGAACTGGAATGGAGAGCAGATGTCACCGCAGGCATAAATTCGGCGGTTGGTGGTGCGCAAGAAATCGTCGACAACGACACCTTGTGCTGTCGATTCCACCCCAACTTGATTCAGGCCCAGTCCTTCTAGGTTGGGAGTTCTTCCCACCGCAACCAGCAGCCGATCGACCTCGAGGTCGGGATCCTGGGATTGTTTCCCGAACGTGAGCTGGATTCCAGATTTCGTGCGGGAAACACGCAGTGATCGGCCTGACGACAGCATGGTCACCCCGTCTCGCACCAGAGCGTTCTGAACGATGCGGGCAGCGTCGCGATCTTCCCGGATTAGGATGCCCTCCGGGGATCCGAGCAGAAATACCTGGGATCCGAAGCGCGCGAAACACTGAGCCATTTCGCAGCCGATAGGCCCGGCTCCAATAATGGCGAGGCGCTTGGGCAGCTCCGTCAGGGAGAAGAGAGTTTCGTTGGTTAGGAAGCCAACTTCCTCGAGTCCAGGAATTGCAGGGATAGCAGCGCGGGCACCGGTGGCAATCACGGCTCGGTGAAATCGTAGGTTGTCTGTCCCGATCCTAATCGTCTCAGGGTCGACAAAACATCCAGTTCCCAGGAAGACATCCACACCCAGCTCTGAGAACCGTTTCGCCGAGTCGTGTGGGCTTATTTCCGCGCGGAGCCGGCGCATCCTTTCCATGATTTCGCCGAAGTCGACCTTCACGCCCGCCGGCACATGCACTCCGAATTGTCCGGCTTGCCGCACGTCCACGATGGCCCGTGCAGCGCGGACGAGCGCCTTGGAAGGGACGCATCCGACATTCAGGCAATCACCACCCATGAGGTGTTTTTCGATGAGGGCGACTTTCGCTCCCAATCCTGCTGCCGCGGCAGCTGTCACCAACCCGGCGGTGCCAGCCCCGATGACCACGAGATTGTAGCGGGCTGCTGGCGTCGGATTCTTCCAATCCGGCGGGTGCACGTGAGCGACCAGCCGTTGGTTGTGGCTATCCCACGGTTCGGCGAGAGGAGGGGTGGAGGCGTTCATGGCGGTGGGAGGCTGGGAGGATCAAGGCCGGATCCGCTCTGACAGAGCTTTTTTGGCGCGGCGCGTGATCACCACGGTGACGATCAAGGTCGCCGCCAAACCGATCGCATACAGAATCCATTCTGCGAGCGAGCGCTTGCGCTCGCCGGTTGCTTCGTGGGCGAGTGATCCGAGGTAGACGTAGAGCACCGTGCCCGGCATCATACCGATCCAGGAGGCGAGCGCATACTCGCGCATCGAGACCCGAGTGATCCCAAACGCATAGTTTAGCAGAGTGAACGGAAACATGGGGGATAGCCGAGTGAGCAGGACGATCTTCCAACCATCTTGAGCCACTGCCTGGTCGATCGCATTGAATCGAGAGTTGCCTTGTAGGCGACGAGCGATGGCATCGCGAGCCCAATGGCGTCCGACCCAGAATGCGCACAGCGCCCCTAAGGTTGAACCCGCAGAAGCGTAGGCGCAACCCCACGCGAACCCGAATACGGCACCGGCGCCGAGCGTGAGTGCGGAGCCGGGGATAAAGAGAACCGTAGCTAGGATGTAACTGGCGATGAAGAGCGCGGGTCCCCAGCCGCCAAGGCGTCCGATCGAGTCGAGCGTGTCCTTGATTATCGACTGAAACGGCAGATAGCGAGTGGCGACGCCCACTGCCAGGAGAGCGCCCAAGGCAAGATACCAGCGCCACCGGGTGCTGGTGGTGGGGGCAGCGGTGGAGGTAGGCGGCTCGGATGCACTCGTCACGGTGGGTCGAGTCTGAAAATTTTAGGGGGCAACTGGCAAGCTGTCATTTCCAGCGGGAGTGCGGTTGCGTATGGATTACCTCGTGATGAGGATTGCAGCCCGGATCTCACCTGCGGACGAACACACCTGACCAAGACGGGCGTGTTTTTCCGGGAGAGTTGATGAATCCACAGTCGAGAATCCGCAGGGGTGAAACTTAATGGCAGGGGGAGCGTGATCCGGAGAACAAGAACGAGGAAAACATGAACCAACGGAGGGGGCTGCAGAGCAAAAAATGGAGCGAGCGAAGGGATTCGAACCCTCGACATTCACCTTGGCAAGGTGACGCTCTACCAGACTGAGCTACGCTCGCTTCCAAGCTGCAAAGCAGGGCGTTAACTTAAGTGAATCAGGCCCGATTGCAAGTCCTGATTTTTGAATCTCCGCGAACCCTGATCGTCCGGGACTTTCTAAGTTAAATCAGAGGAAAACGGTGGGTTTCGAGACCGTTCAGCCGGGCAGTCTCAGAGTTTCAGGAAAATTTTTCGGCGATACATCCACCACAGGATAAGCCAGAGGCAGGCGAGGAGCAGCGTTCCCTTGATCAGTGGGATGTAGGGTGTGCCAAAGAGGCTGAAGAGCTTGGGGCTCAGATGGATCTCGAGCGAGCGACGCAAGAACCCGCCGAAGAGATGATCCATGCAGTAAGCTGCGATCGAGTTCATTCCGATGACCGTGAGAGGGAAAGCCCATGATTTCCGGCCCTGAACATCCACGAGTGCATAGAACCCGGCCAGCAAGAGAAAACACCATCCCCCGCTGAACAAGGTCCATCCCGGCGTCCAAATGCGTTTTACGTTAGGACAGAGGCCCGTCTGATCCAACACGCTTCCTAGGAGCAAGCCCGCGACCCCTGCGATGGCCAGATTTCGGAGTCGGTCTTTCGGGGAGGTCAATTGGCGCAGCCATCCACCTGCGATTAGTCCCAGCACCATGGTGCCCAGGGTAGGAATGAAACTGAGGGTGGAGTAGCCACCGCCATTGAACAGGAAGGGAGTCTCGCGGGAAAACAGGTTCAAGAACCATCGGTCGAACGCCCAGGCCGCATTGGTGTTTTTGTTCCAGTGAGCGGCGAACCCCTGAAGGTTGTGGGCCCAATCTGGGCTAACGCCGGTCTGGCTCCAATCAAAGTTCGCTCCGGGCAGTGGGTAGAGGGCAAAGCAGAGCCAATACCCGCAGAGCAGTACGACCAAACTACTCCACTGGAACCGGGGTGAGCGGGTTCCGATTAGGAAGAGGAAAGTGTAGCCTAGCCCGATTTGCGACAGGGTGTCCTCGAAGGTGAAGTAAGTTTGTTTGTGTCCGGTGGAACGCAGAAAAACCCCAAGGAAGACCAGGCCGAGGGAACGACCGAGGGCGTGACGGAACATCTGCCATCCCGTCTGGCCGCGCGCCTGACGGCTGGCGATGGAAAAAGCCATGGCGGTCCCGACCAGGAAGGAGAACGAAGGTTGGATCAGGTCATGTAGCACGCAGCCTACCCACTCCACATGGCTTTGCTGGTGATCCAGAAAGCGCCAGAAACCGCTGTCGGGAAGATTCGCGGCGACTTTCCCAAAGGAGAGAGCCTCGGCCATCATTAGAAACATGACGAACCCGCGGTAGGCATCGATTGACGCCAGCCGTTGCCCCCCGGCGGGGACATTGCGATTAGGTGGTGGTGTCTCCATTGGGGTAGGAGCCCAGGACTTTCACAAAATTGCAATGTTCGTTGAGTTGGGCGAGAGCACTAGCCACTTTTCGATCCTCTTGGTGGCCGTCGCAGTCTACAAAGAAAAAGTATTCCCAGGCTTTTCGTTTGCTAGGCCTCGACTCGATCTTGGTCATGTTCAAGCGGTAGCGGCGGAAGGGGGAGAGAGCGGAGTAGAGAGCACCCACTTTATGTTGGATGCTGAACATGATGCTGGTGCGGTCTTGGCCCGTGGGCGGACTACACTGCCGTCCCAGGACCAGGAACCGAGTGGCGTTGGTGGCGTTGTCTTGGATATCGTGCTCGAGCACCGGAACTCCATACTGGGCAGCCGCCAGCTCGCCGGCCAGGGCTCCGGCGGAGCGATCACTGGACGCCAGTTCGACTGATCTGGCATTCGAGGAGGTTTCGATGACCTCGACCTGCGGAAAATGCTTGTGCAGCCACCCTCGGCATTGGGCCAGGGTTTGAGGGTGGATGTAGAGCTTCTTAATCTTGGTTCTTTCCACCCGGCTCACCAGGCAGTGCCGGATGGGCAGTACGATTTGCGAAACGATCTTCAAGTCGCTGTCGGCGAACATGTCGAGGGTGTGAGTGACCACACCCTCGGTTGAATTTTCGACGGGGACGACCCCGTAGTCCGCGCGGCTCCGGCCCACTTCAGCGAACACGTCTCCGATGGTGCGCTGCGCAGAGTAGTTCAGGCTGGCACCGAATCTTTGAATCGCTGCCTGATGAGTAAACGTTGCCTCCGGTCCCAGGTAGGCGATCGTCATCGTTTTCTCCAACGATAGTGCGCTGGACATGATCTCCCGGTAAATGGCGCGCAACGAATCGGCCGTGATGGGCCCGTGGTTCAGGCGGCATACCCGCTGGAGCACAGCTCGCTCACGGTGCGGTGCGTAGATTTCCTCGCCCGCCTTGAGTTTGATGGCGCCGATTTCGAGCACGTGGCGAGTGCGCTCGTTCAAGAGTTGGACGATCTTCTCGTCGATCTGGTCGATGGCTTTGCGATTGTCGGAGATGCTCATTCTTGGGTAGCCGGTTGGGGGTGTCCTTCCGGTGCAGCGCCGCCGGGCGATTCCAGGGCGGGAGTATTGGCATCCGGAGAAGCGGCGAGCTCGGGTTGCAGTGGTTGGTCGGGAGGTGCTGTGGCCAGCCCTGGATCGATGGTCAGCAACGCCTCTGGCTTCTGCACCACGATCCGTCGGAGTTCGTCTGCCGCTGGCAGGTCTTCCAGGGCGCGCAATCCGAAGTATTCGAGGAAGGCGTGAGTGGTGCTGTAGAGGGAAGGACGCCCCAGTACTTCAGCCCGGCCAGACTGTTCAACGAGTCCTCGCTCCAGCAAGGTTTGCATGACGCCATCCACAGCGACGCCTCGGATTTGTTCGACCTCTGCCCGGGTGACCGGCTGTCGGTAGGCGATGATGGCGAGCGTTTCCAAGGCGGGTTGAGAGAGTCGGGTGGGGCGCACCTTTTGTCCCAGGAATGAACGTAGCCAGGGGGCATACTGGGGTTGGCTAACGAACTGCCAGGACCCGGCTACGCAGACCAGGCGGAAGGTTCGTGCATTGGTCTCGTGATCTCGTTGGAGTTCTTCCAGCGCAGTGGTGATGTTTTCGGAGGGGGTCTTCTTGAAGCTCCGCACGAGCTCGTCTTCAGTATGCTCCGCGGCGGCTGAAAGAACGGTACGGAGCTCGTGCGCGCTCAGCGGCTTTTGAGCGGCGAACAAGAGAGATTCAAGAATCAACTTAAGTTCCATAGTCATTTCGAGTCGTGCGACTCGGGGGCATCCTCCTCGGGATCGGCTACCTTAGTGTCTGTGCGGGATTTCTTGGCGTCTTCGGGATCCCCCTCATCGTCCTCGTCATCATCGTCCGAGTCGTCATCCGAATCGTCATCCGAATCGTCCGAATCGTCTGAGTTGGCGTTGGAAGCCTGGATTGGGGTTGGGATGGTTGGTTCGACCGGGGAAGCAGGCACTTCGCTGCTTGGGACGGCGCGAGTGATTTCGATTTCTCCGAAGGTTTCGGCTTGGACTGCGGTTATCTGGCGCAAGCGGATGAGTTCCAGAACGGCCAAGAAAGTGACCACCACTTCCGTTCGGCTCCCCGCCTTCTCGAAGAGTTCCGAGAAGCGCAGGGATATTCGTTCGCTTACCGATTTGAGAAGGAGTTCGATTTTCTCGCTGACCGTCCAGCGCTCTTCATAAATCTCGCGGGCATCCTCGCGCTCGCCGCCTAGGCGTTTGAGCACCGAGTTGACCGCATTGATGAGATCAAATAGGGAGGCTTGGGGGCGGCTCGAGGCTTCCTCGGGTTCGAATTTGACCAAGCCCGGGATCCGAGGAAAGACCTCCTCTTGGATGGCTTCCAGGGTTTGCAGTTGGGCGGCCGCATCCTTGAACTTTTTGTATTCGACGAGTTGGCGAATAAGCTCCCATCGTGGATCTTCTCCTTCCTCCTCCTCATCCTGCACCGGACGTTGCTCCACGGGGAGCAGTTCCTTGCTTTTGATGTACATCAGGGTGGCGGCCATCACTAAGAATTCACCTGCGATCTCCAGGTCGAGCATCCGCATCACCTCGATGTATTCGATGAATTGCGTCGCGATTTGGGTCAGGTTGACTTCATAAATATCCACCTCTTCCTTTTTGATCAGGTAAAGAAGTAGGTCGAGAGGGCCTTCGAAGACCTCAAATTTTACTTTGTATTCAGACATGTGACCCGGGGCTCGACGCGACGGGAAGGCGATATGTAACGGGAGGCATCGCGGGTTGGCAACGGTTTAGTCGGTCAATCGGGATAGCCGTTGGGGTGAGCTTGGTGCCAGCTCCAGGCCGTTCCGACGATCTGTTCTAGGCTGGGATAGCGGGGCTTCCACCCGAGTTCCGAGATCGCCTTCTCAGCCGACGCGACCAAACGCGGCGGATCTCCAGCCCGGCGAGGCTTCAAGACGTAAGGGATTTTCGCACCGCTTAACCGCTCACACGTTTGGATGACTTGCAGCACCGAGTAGCCCGCGCCGTTTCCCAGGTTGTAGAAACCCAACTTTCCTGGGCTGAGCGCCAAAAGATGGGCTTGGGCCAAGTCCTCCACATGGATGTAATCTCGAACACACGTTCCGTCCGGAGTGGGATAATCATGGCCGAAGACCTCGCATCCGGCGGATTGCTTCAGGGCCACCTTGAGCACGTTGGGGATCAAGTGAGTTTCGATCCGGTGGTGTTCACCGAAGAGTTTAGTAGCTCCTGCAGCGTTAAAGTAGCGCAATCCGACGTAGTTTAGGCCGTGCGCTTGGTGATACCAAGGCAGCATCCTTTCGATTAAGAGCTTGGATTCGCCGTATGGATTGACGGGACGCTGAGGGTGAGATTCGGCCAGGTTATCGGTTTCGGGCAGACCGAAGGTGGCACAAGTGGAGCTGAAGACGAATTTTTTGACTCCCACGGCCACGCAGGTTTCCAGAATAGCATGTGTGGCCACGGTATTGTTGTGAAAATACTTTCCTGGCTGGCTCATGGATTCGCCGACCAGTGCGGAGGCGGCGAAGTGCACAACGGCTTCGATCTGATTGGTTTGCAGCGTGTTGCTTAGGGCCGCTCGATCGAGGCAATTGGCTTCCACGAAGCGAGCTTGGGGGTGGACAGCGGAGCGGTGTCCCTCGCTGAGGTTATCATAAACCGTAACCACATGCCCCGCATTGAGGAAGAACTCCACGCAAGCGGAACCGATGTAACCTGCGCCACCTGTTATCAGGATGTTCATTAGTGATCCAGTATGAGAAAGGATGCCTGGCATGGAAATGACAAAAAGCCATCCTTTCGGCTTGAAGCTGCAGGGGCCCTTATGCGTCCATCTCCTGCTATGAACGTGTCCTTTCTCCCCCGAATCCTGCTCCTAGCCAGCCTGTGCGCCGTCAGTTCGTCTTCGTGGGCGGCTGATTGGCCGCAGTGGAGAGGGGCCGATCGAACCGATCGTTCCGCAGAGACGGGTTTGCTGCAGAGCTGGCCGGCGGGGGGGCCGAAGCGCGTGTGGCTCTCCAAAGAGGGTGGGATTGGTTATGCCGGGTTTTCGGTCGTTCAGGGCAAGCTCTTCACCATGGGGGCCATTGATAAGCAGGAATTCCTGATGGCTTTCGAAGCGGAGACTGGCAAGAAGCTATGGGCTTTGCCGGTGGGGGAGACCTATCCCAATGATTGGGGTGATGGACCCCGGAGTACACCGACCGTCGACGGGGATCTGGTGTACGCTTTGGGAGCGAAGGGTGGTTTGATCTGTGCCCAGACAGCGGATGGCAAGCTCGTTTGGCAAACCACGATGAAGGACCTCGGCGGCAAGGTGCCAGGCTGGGGCTACTGTGAGTCTGTTTTGGTGGATGGCAATCAGGTGGTCTGCACTCCCGGCGGAGGCAAGGGGACCGTGGCTGCTCTGGACAAAAAGACGGGAAAGCTAATCTGGCAGACTAAAGATTTTACGGATGACGCGCATTACGCCTCCATCATTATTGGAGAAATCCATGGTGTTCGACAATACATCCAGCTCACCGCCGCCACCGTGGTTGGTTTGAAGCCTGCGGATGGGACTGTTCTCTGGCGTTCTCCCTGGCAGGGCAAGGTTGCGGTGATTCCTACACCCATCTACCGAGATGGCTTGGTTTATATCACTTCTGGCTACGGGGTGGGATGCAAACTCGTCAAGGTCGGTCCGAATAACGAAGTTTCGGATGTGTATCAGAACAAGGTTATCAAGAACCACCACGGAGGGGTCATTCTCGTAGGAGATCATGTTTACGGGCATTCGGACGGGGCAGGTTGGACGTGTCAGGATTTCAAGACCGGAGCCGAGGTGTGGAGCTCGAAAGCATTCGGGAAAGGCGCGGTGAGCTTTGCTGACGGGCGACTCTATTGCCTCGAGGAAGGCAGCGGGACCTTGGTGCTCGCCGAGGCGTCTCCGAAGAAGTGGACGGAGCACGGACGCTTTACTCTGGACCCCCAAACTACGCTCCGGAAACCGCAAGGGCGGATTTGGACGCATCCTGTAATCAGCAATGGAAAGCTGTACTTGCGGGACCAGGAATTGATTTATTGTTACGACGTGAAGGCCCCCTAAAGCCCTCCTATCTTCGCGGTCGAGGCGGTTTGGCAGGGTTAATCCTGTCCAATGCTGCTGATCGCGATCCAGGCGCAAGGGAGGCCCATTCCGGGCTTCTCCTCGAGCACAGTCACCTATTCCAGCCTTCGCAACTATGACGCCCTCTCCTGAACCCTCTAGCCATTCTGTGGGCGCTGGAGCGGGTGACCTTCCTGATCCGAGGCCACGGTTTGGCCTGCGGAAATGGATGGTCAAAGCGCTGATCCAGCGGGGAATGGCAGCCTTGCCCTGGAGCCACCGGTGGAACGAACTATTCCAACGTTACGTGACTGGCGGGTTGGAACTGAGCCCTAGCGGGTTCAGGATCAAACTGGGTCAATGCGCGAAGCATCTTGATCATTACCATTCTCTCAGCTTGCGGCCCAAGGAGGCGTTTTCTGCTTTAGAGCTTGGGACGGGCTGGTTTCCGGTATTGCCGGTGGGCCTGTATCTGGCGGGAGCATCCCAGGTTGTTACCTACGACATCAACCCGTTACTCTCGACCTACACACTGCGGCAAGTGGCGCGCTACTTTTGTGAGCTGCAGGATTCCGGCGAGTTGGTACAGCGGCTTCCGCGTTTGCAGCCCGAGCGACTTTCTTTGCTTCGAGGTTATCTCGATCGCGAGGTTTCCGAGACTCCCGCTGCTTTTCTCAAGACCTTGAATATTGAGCTTCGCGTCGGGGATGCGCGCCAGACTGGTCTACCCGCCGGCTGCATCGATCTGGTCTGCTCCTGCACCGTTCTTGAGCATATCCTCTACCCCGACCTCATTGCCCTGTTTAACGAATTCCGACGCGTTTCATCCGCGGACTCGCTGATGTCCCACTTCATTGGGCTGGAGGATCAGTATGCCACCTTTGATCCTTCGATCAGTCCATTCAACTTCCTTCAGTACACCGACAAGGAGTTTCGCCGGTGGAACAATGGGATCATTCCGCTCAACCGGTTGCGCATCGCCGATCACCGTCGCGCGTTCCGGGAAGGGGGCTACGAGATCCTTAAGGAGCAAAACACTTTGGGAGAGCTGCGTGAGTTGCGGCGAATCCGATTGGCGCCCGAGTTCCAACATCATCCCGTAGAGGATCTGCTGGTGACCTACTCTTGGCTGGTTGGACGTCCGAAACCCACCTCTAGCCGTTGAGTTGCTTTAGTTTCCCGGTGCTATCTCCCATGCGCTCATAGCTCGCTCCCGCTTCCTCCATCATCGTCAGGAACAGGTTGGCCATGGGAGTGTTGATCGGGTACCGAATGTGCCGACCGGTCTTGAGGCTTCCTCCCCCTTTGCCTGCTAGCAGGATGGGAAGATCTTCGTGGGAATGAGCATCTGGATCGGCTAACCCGCTCCCGTATAAAATAGTGCACTGATCAAGCAAGCTACCTTCGCCTTCCTGAATTGATTTCATCTTCGCCAAGAATTCACTGAACAACGTGGCGTGGTGCCGATTGATCTTGGCGAGTTTGGCACGCTTGGCCTCATCCCTTCCGTGATGGGACAGATCGTGGTGACCCTCGGGCACACCCAGTTGGGGATAGGGTCGATTGCTACCATCATGAGCCACCACGAAGGTGGAGATTCGGGTCGAGTCGGTCTGAAAGGAGAGGGCGAGCAGATCGTACATCATCCGGATGTGCTCTTCATTCTCGGCGGGGATTCCTGCTGGTGCCTTGCGATCGGGCAGAGTTGCGGCGAGGTGATCCGCACGTTCGATCCGCATCTCCAGTTCTCGAACCGCCGTGAGGTACTCGTCGAGCTTGCGACGGTCGGTGGCCCCCAGCTGAGACTGAAGTTTGTGAGCGTCCTCCAGAACGAAATCGAGGATGCTTTTGTGGTAAAGCGCCTGTTTGGAATTGCGCTCGGTCAACTCGGAGGGCAGGCCGTTCCCGAACATCCGATTAAATACCTGTTTCGGGTTCGTTTCGGGAGGAAGCGGAGTCGACTCCGTTTTCCAGGCGATATTGAACGAGTAGGCGCAGCTGTAGCCAGAATCGCAGTTGCCCGAGAGCTGTCCACGGTCGCAACCCAGTTCTAGCGAAGCGAAGCGGGTTAAATTTCCTATCTTTCGGGCGGCCATCTGGTCGACCGAGATTCCGACCTTGATATCGGCACCTTGCGTTTTGCGAGGTTGTGCGGCGGTTAGGAACGAGGCAGAGGCCCGGGCGTGATCGCCGGCACCATCTCCATTTGCGCGGCCCTTGTCATGAGTTAAGCCGCTGAGAATGAGTAGGTCGTCCCGATGTGGTTTCAGAGGATCCAGAATAAACGGAAGCTCGAAGTGCGTTCCGGTGCTCTTGGGCGTCCAGTCTGGCATGTTCGCCCCGTTCGGCACATAGATGAAAGCCATTCGGCGGGGTAGGGCTCCCCCTGGAACCGTGGATCCAGCTCGGCTGGTCATCGGGGTCATGGCTTCCAGCACGGGAAGTGATAGAGCGGTCCCGAGACCCTTCAAGAAGGTTCTCCGTCCTATACGCCAGGATCCCGTTTGGAGCTGAACTCGCATTTTCATGACTTTACCTAGACGACTCTCAATCTAGCGATGTTCAGCTGAAATGGCCAGTTTGTAGTTCCGTGCCAGACCCGGGAACGGCGTCCGGCTCGCAGGCTGCTTTTTCAGGGGGTTGGCTCAGCAACAAGCACTCGCGCTGAAAAGCCACCTTTTCCCTATTGCTCGCCAAGGGGCGAGTGGGGCTTAATGACGTTCACGCTTATGCCTGCCCAGTTTCATGTCGAGAAGGCGGTCAAGGAACGATACTCCGCCGCCGCCCAGACCCGTGTTGAAGCCCTCTGCTGCCCTGTGCAGTATGACGCACGCTTTTTGAAGGTGATCCCTCCGGAGATTCTGGAGAGAGATTATGGATGCGGAGATCCTTCCCAGTATCTGAATCCCGGTGAAACCGTGCTCGATCTGGGGTCCGGGGCCGGCAAAATCTGCTTTATCGCCTCCCAGGTCGTCGGACCCGAAGGGCGGGTGATCGGGGTGGACATGAATGATGAGATGCTGTCGCTCGCTCGTTCCTACCAAGCCCAAGTCGGGGAAGCGATCGGGTGGCAGAATGTCGAATTTCGAAAAGGGCGAATTCAGGACCTTGCCTTGGACCTGGATCGACTCGATGCGAGCTTGCAAAGCCATCCCATCCAAAGCGTCTCGGCCTTTCTGGCGATTGAGTCGAGGGCTGACGAACTGCGCGCCTCTCACCCTTTAGTGGCCGCCGACTCGGTAGACGTGGTGGTTTCGAACTGTGTTCTCAACCTGGTGAATCCCAGGGATAAGTCACGTTTGTTCGACGAACTGTTTCGAGTTTTGCGGAAGGGTGGTCGAGTGGTGATCTCGGACATTGTGTCCGATGAGGAAGTGCCAGTCGAGCTGCAGGAGGATGCTGAGCTCTGGTCCGGTTGCATTTCCGGCGCCTTCACGGAGGATCAGTTTCTTCAAGCATTTGAACGGGCAGGCTTCTATGGGGTGGAGATTGTCAAACGCGACCGTGAGCCCTGGCGAACCGTGCGTGGAATCGAGTTTCGGTCGGTGACCATTCGGGCGTTCAAGGGCAAGCAGGGGCCCTGCCTCGACCGAAACCAGGCGGTGATTTATCGAGGGCCTTTCAAGGAGGTGCTGGATGATGACGGGCATCGGTTTGAACGCGGGCGTCGGTATGCGGTTTGTGACAAGACCTTCCAGCTCTACCAGCGCTCCCCTTATCGGGATCACTTTGAGCCGATCGAGCCCCTCCTCAGTGTTCCAGTGGACCAAGCCCGCCCCTTCGATTGTTCCGAGATGCGCCTTCGTCATCCGCAGGCGACCAAGGGAGCTGCCTACGATGCGACAACCGACGCCAGTAGGTGTTGCGATGGAGGGGCTTGTTGTTGAGGGTGACATGACTCTGGTGGTGTCGCTCTTCACCCTCCGGTTAAGCCACTTCGCATGAACGCCCTCGTTAGAGATCTCAAGACCCATCCGTTGGTGCCCGGAAGCCTCTTGGCGGCCGTGATGGGCGATCCGGAGTCGCGCCGGATCCACCCCTTGGAATACGAGGGCCTGATGTTGTTCAACAAGCAGAACACCCTGGAGGTTGTCACTTACTTTCAGAACCTGTCCCTCATCGACGCGGCCTGTGCGGAGCGGGTCATTGCTGTCGATGGGGCCTATTTGGCCAGTTGGCGCACGTTGCTGGGCAAACTCGATGAGATCGCTGATGTGACGGGCTGCGCGCGGCGGCCCCTGGAACAGTTGCTCCGAGCTCTTTACAGCGCAAAATTGCTCGCGGAGTATTTGGAAATACTGACCTCTCCGGAGCTTTCCTACGAGAAGACCCCCGAGGGTACTGTCGATCTTTTGGCGTCGTTGTTCGACGCTTTCCGACGGATGGTGGGCGGAGCGTGGTCGGTGTTCTTTCCTCGCACCGAGTTCAGCTTGCTCGCTGATGCGTCGGCTCACTTTTGGGTCTCCTGCCTGTATAGCGGTCGGGCGGAGGAGCTTGCGGCCACTGTGCCCGGTTACTTCCGTCGTGACCAAAAGGAGCGGTTTCAAGCCTTGAATCGGCCGCCCACTGCCTCGCGCTCGCTCCACGTGAAGGATGCGGTTTCGGAGTACCTCGATGGTGCCCGGGAGAAGGTGAACAAGTTGCATGAGGCGGTTGCCCCGGCTGTACGCGAAGGTTTGGACCACTCTTTTGAGGAGATGACGCGAGTCGTGGGCAAGCTACAGCTGCCGGCGCTGTTGGTAGTTCACTACGAGTTCTTGGTTCAGGAGGTGCTCGAAGCGTTTAGCTCTCTCGACGGATCCGTCTCCTCGCGGGAAAGTCGGTTCAATCACTACCTCCTGGCCCAGATCGCCCATCTCTGCCGGGATTTCCGCAACGTGGCGATGACCAACTCTCCGATCATACGCCCGGAGGAGCTCTCCCAGGTTCTGCAGGAGTTGGATTCGCTGGTGGGTATCGCTGATGTGAAGGCTCGGGTGCGCGAGGTGGCGAATTTCGCCAAGATTCAACAGCTGCGCATCACGCAGGGTTTGAAGCCGATCCCGACAAGCTATCACTCGGTCTACACCGGAAACCCAGGCACCGGGAAGACCACGGTCGCGCGCTTGATGGGTAGAATTTTTCGTTCATTGGGTGTGCTGAAGAAGGGGCATGTGGTGGAGTGCGACCGTTCGGCCTTGGTCGCGGAATATGTTGGTCAGACGGCGCCAAGAACCAATGCAGTCATCGACTCGGCGCGCGACGGGATCCTCTTCATCGATGAGGCGTATGCACTCATTAAGGACCATGAAGACTTTGGAGCGGAAGCGATCGAGACCCTGTTGAAGCGGATGGAGGACGAAAGGGATCGGCTTATCGTGATCGTGGCGGGGTATCCGGTCGAAATGGAGCGCTTTATCCATTCGAATCCCGGCCTGCATTCCCGTTTCAACCGCCATATCGAGTTTCCGGACTACACGCCGGTTGAGTTGTGTCGGATTTTCAGCCTCCTCTGCCGTCGCAGCGGCTTGAAGTTGAATCCGGTGTTGCGGTTGAAGCTGATTCATCACTTTGACGCGGCCCATGCGGATCGGACTGTGAATTTTGGGAATGCGCGTCTCGTGCGCAATCTTTTCGAAACAGTCATCAACGCCCAGGCGTCGCGCCTGGCGGCGTTGGCGCCGGAGCAAGTCACCGCTCAGGCCCTGATGACCCTCGAGCCGGCGGACTTTGGAGCGATCTCCGATGATTATCTGGCCGATTTCCACCGCCGGGGCGGTGTCTACCGAGTAGTCTGCCCGGGCTGTCGGCAGGTTTACTCGTGGACCTCGGAAGCGCAGCTCAAAGACGCGCAATGCACGGCTTGCTCCCAAAACTACGACGCTGAGTTTGCCGAGCCTGTCCTGCCGTCATAGCACCGCCTGAAGCCCAATCCATGCAGTCGTTCAGCACGCGTTTGCTAGATCTTTTTGCGAAATCCTTCGTGGTTCGTCGCTTACGTATTTCGCTCAATACGCTTGCTCCTCACGCCTCGGTTTTCGCAAAAACCCGCTGCGCAACCGCATGCCGCCCTACTGTATGGATTGGGCTGAAGCGGAGAATTGACCCGGAAGGCTATTGGCGCGGGCGGTATTGCGCCTTGGCTTCGGGCAGCCAGGCCTGGATTTGTTTGACGCGGGTTGCGTCGGTAGGGTGAGTGCGCAAGAAGGAGAATCCGCCGCCACCACCTGCTTGAGAGTTGAAGGCCGCGAAGCGCTGCCAGAAGCCCAAAGCAGCCTCCGGATCATATCCGGCTCGCGCCATGTAGCGGAGTCCGACTCGATCTGCCTCCGACTCTTGGTCTCGGCTATGGGGTAGCTCGGAGAGGACTTGAGATCCGGCCCCATAGGCCTGTTGCACTGCCATGGCGACGCGCGGATCAGCCGCTGAGACGGACATGCCGGTACCCAGAGCGGTGGCCCCCATTTGCCAGAGCATGGAGCGGCTGACGCGCTCGTTGCCATGACGCAGCACCGCGTGGGCAACCTCATGCCCGATGACAGCCGCTAGGCCGGCATCGTCCTTGGTGAGGGGAAGAATGCCGGTGTACACTCCGACCTTTCCTCCAGGCAGGCAGAAGGCGTTGGGCTCCTTGCTTTCGAAGAGAACGAACTCCCATTGAGCTCCCGGGAGATCAGCCACGGCGGCGATCTGCTTGCCTACCCGCTGAAGCTGGGCATTCGCCGCAGCATTTTTGCTGATGGGCGTCTGCTTCTTCAGCTGGTCGAAGGACTGAAAGCCGAGTTTGGTCTCCTGCTCCGCGCTCAGGAGAATGAGCTGACTGCGTCCCGTTTCGGGAGTTGTCATACAACCCGTAAAGATCCAGACAGCGAGGGCGAGGGTGACGAGGGGTAGAAAGCGGTCCGATTTCGGTTTCATGGGCATCGAGAGTCGAGTGATGAGGGGTAAGGGGTAAGGCGACTGTGAATGATGGAGGTCAGACATGCACCACGGCCTTGAGGACTCCGGTCTCCGGTTTGAGCCAGTCAGGGAAGCGTCCGATCATTTCGCTAAAGTCAGCATGGTGAGTGATCCAGGGCTTCGTGTCGATCTGGCCGTTTTCGATGAGGCTGATGATGCGAGTGAAATCGGGGGGGAGCGCGTTCCGGCTCGCGAGCAGGGTCATCTCCCGGCGATGCATCAACGGGTGCCCAAAGGAAACTTCCGAAGTGGTGATCCCCACGAAAACCAAACGCCCCGCGAAGCCCACCAGGTTCAGGGCGTTGGACATTGATTTGTTGCTGCCCGTGGCATCGATCACGACGTCGGGCAGATTGCCACTCGTAACCGCTTTCAGCTGTTCTAATTCGGAGCCATCGCCCTTGAAAGCGATCGTGTGATCCACCTTCATCACGCGTCGGCAGAATTCGAGCCGTTGCTCGTTCAGGTCCAACACAATCGTCTTGGCCCCGGTGAGGCGGATGAACTCCATGGTGGAGAGTCCGATGGGCCCGGCGCCGATCACGAGGACCGATTCTCCGGGTTGTGGGTTGCCTCGATTGACGGCGTGGCAGCCAATGGCGAGGGTTTCGACGAGGGCCAACTGTTCGAAGCTCAGCGATTTGGACAGGTGTAACTTGCGGGCTGGGACTAGGAACTGGGGGCGTAATCCGCCATCGGTGTGAACCCCGAGCACCTGAAGGTTTTCGCAGCAGTTGGTATGTCCGCGCTGGCACGCCGAGCAGCGTTGGCAGTTCATGTAGGGCTCGACCGAGCAACGGTCGCCGGGAGCTACGTTGGTCACCCCGGTGCCTACGGCCAAGACTTCAACACCCAACTCATGTCCGGGAATGCGCGGATAGCTGTAGAATGGCATCTTGCCGAGGAAGCCTGAGTAGTCGGTGCCGCAGATTCCGACGCGGTGAACTCGAACAAGCGCTTCACCTGGTCCAGGCTGGGCGGGCTCCGGGATTTGCGTCACGGTGAACTGCTGCGGTTTTTCCAGTAAGATGGCCTGCATGTAGTGGTATACATAGGACATCCGGCTGGCTGTCTCAATTTAATTTCGGGGGGCTCGCTGTAGCGACGTGTGTCCCGGACGTTTCCCGGTTGGTGGCCCGACGTGCCGAGGACGGCCCGCGCTACAATGTAGTGTGGGCCGTGTCGGCCCATCGGGGCGTGGGAAAGGGGGAAAGGGCAGGGGGAATCTTCCAGAGACGGACCATACTGAAGGGGGTGGCTTTTGACCCGAACCTCCTCGACGTGCTAGCCTCGACGCATGATTGTTCGATTTGCCTACGGACAGGGCCAGCTTCCGGTGGAACTACCCGACTCGGCCACCACCGTTATTGAACCCTTTCCTCGCGTCGGCTTGGGCGATGAGCAGGCGGCGTTGATGCGTGCACTCGAGGCCCCCATCCAGGCTCGTCCGCTGCGCGACTGGATTGGACCGACGGACACCGTCTGCATCAGCTTCAGCGACATCACCCGTGCCACTCCGAATGAACGACTGATTCCGTGGCTGCTGGAGTACCTCTCCTTCGTTCCGCGAGACCGCATCACGCTGTTGAATCAATTGGGAACGCACCGGCCCAACACTCGGCAAGAGCTGGAGCGGATGTTAACGCCGGAGGTGGTGAACCATTACCGAGTTATCAATCACGAGCCTGAGAATCCTGCGGCTCATCGCGCGTTCGGCACGATGCGTGATGGAACACCTGCGCTGATCAATCGCCACTTTGCCGACGCCGCTGTTCGGATCGTCACCGGATTTATCGAGCCTCATTTTTTCGCCGGTTTCAGCGGCGGGGTTAAGGGCATCATTCCAGGGGTGGCAGCTCTCTCGAGCGTGATGAGCAATCATGGGGTCAGGAACATCGGCGATCCCAACGCAGCGTTTGGGGTGACGGTAGGAAACCCCCTGTGGGAGGAGCTTCGCGATGTGGCACTGCGGGTGGGCCCCTCGTTTCTGGTTAACGTCACGCTGAACGATGAGCGTCGCATCACCCAGGTGTTCGCGGGAGACTTGATCGAGGCGCATCGGCAAGGTTGCGAATTCGTTCGCGCCTCAGCGATGCAACGCCAGGAGTTGCCCTTCGATATCGTGGTGACCTCCAACAGCGGCTATCCGCTGGACCAAAACCTCTACCAGGGGGTGAAGGGCATGAGCGCGGGGGTACGAATCCTGAAGCCGGGCGGGCTGCTGATCCTGGCTTGTGAGTGTCGGGAAGGCGTGCCGGCGGGTAGTCCGATGGAGCGACTGCTCGGGAGCGCTGGGAGCATCGAGGAAGTCATGGCTCGTCTGATGTCGGGCGAAGCGCGTCCGGAGCAATGGCAGGCTCAGATTCAGGCTCTGATTCAGCGTCGGGCCAGGGTGATGGTGCATAGCTCCCTGCCCGATGAGGTGCTGCGGGCGTGTCATTTGGAGCCCTGTGGTGACATCGGGCTCGCGGTGTCACGTGAGCTGCAGCGTCTGGGCGGGCAGGGCCGGGTGGCGGTCCTGCCGCAGGGGCCGCTGACGGTCCCTTACCTGGCGAGTTGACGAGGGTCAGATTCGGAGGCCAAGCCTCGTGACCTCGGCTCCTACACTGAAGTAGGGGGGTGGGACCAATTCTCGTTACCTCGACTCCTACAGCTCAGGCAGCTCGGGAACCGGCGGCGGCGGCCATGGCAGTCAGGGTCTCGGCGGCAACGACGCGATCGATATCCAGCAGGGTTTTGACAGCACCTTTGACCTTGGCCATGCCCAGGATGTATTCGGTATCCAGGGTTGAGCCGAAGTCGGGGGTGGGCTCGATGTCGGTCCCGGGGATATTGACCACCTCTTCTACGGAATCGACGATCAAGCCGATGAGAGGCTGGGCACCGCTCGGTAGTTTCACTTGGACGACCACGATGCAGGTGCGCTCGGTGTTCTGAACGTCAGCCAGTTGAAACTTCACGCGCAGGTCAGCGACCGGAATGACCTTGCCTCGTAGGTTGATAACCCCTTTGACGTAGTCTGGCATTTGCGGCACCGCGGTGATGTCAGGAACCCGGATGATTTCCCGGACCTTGAGCACGGCGATGCCGTAGGATTCGTGTCCTAGGGTGAAAGTGAGGTATTTGCCGGTGGCGCTGTGCGCTTTGCTGTTGGATTCTTCGACGGCTGGTGCGGTGGCTGATGCTGACATAGTTTGGCCTTTCCTTTGTTCCTGAAGCTTAATCGGTAGGTTGCGCTGGTGCTTTAACCCTGAATCCAGCGAGGGGGTTAATTGCTGGCAAAGTCTGGATTCAGGACGCGGACAATTCGGTCGATGGTTCAGCAGCGATGCGACTTTTTAAGCCTCTCTTTCATTTGCAGGATTGACGTCGCAGCTTTACTAGGGACATTAGCGGTGAATTTTGTTGGTAGAGACCAGTCGAACCACTCTAAGTAGCCAAAGCGACTTTATGACACTTCGAATGAATCTGATTCTCCTGCTGGGTTTATTAACCTCCTCGGCCGGTGTTGCTGCGGACGGTCCGGCGGATTCGGCTGTGACCATCGACAAGACGCTGGTCAGCGTTCGGCATTCGAATGAGAAGCTGCTGATGCCCGGGGACTTCGACGGGGACATTGCGCGGACCACCGGGTTGATCCTCCAGCAGCAGCATTATAGTCAGAAGGGCTTCAACAGTGAGATTTCTTCTAAATTCCTGGATCGCTACTTGGACACTCTGGACGGTCTGCATCTGTATTTTTTGAAGAGCGATGTGGAGAGCTTTGAGATGTTTCGGAAGACCCTGGACAAGCTGACCTTACGTCGGGCCGACCCCACGCCTGCTTACGCTATTTTCAACCGCTTTATGGATCGGGTTGAGCAGCAGTATGCCTATGTTCATGAATTGCTCCATGACGACAAAGGGGGACACTGGGATTTTTCCACCGATGAACGGTATACCCCGAATCGCAAGGATCTGGAGCGGCCGAAGGACCTGACAGAGGCCAAGCAGTTCTGGCGCTCGCGAATTCGCTACGAATATCTTCAGGAAAAGCTCAATCTGCAACGTGCCGAGGATATCGGCCGCATTGTGCGGGAGAAGGCTGAGCAGAAGAAGCCAGCGGAACTCATGGAGGCGTTGAAGGACAAGCTGGGCAAGGAGAAGCTTACCAATCTACTTCACCAGGTTGAGGCGGGCCTAGCGAAGTCCGCCAAGCCGGAAGCCATCGCAGATTCGGTGGTCGCGCAGGTGCGCAAGGATCAGCATGAGGAGATCGTGAAGGTTATCAGCCGTCGCTACAGCCGGATCGTCCGGATGTTTCGTGACTTCGACAACGACGATGTCATGCAGTATTACCTCAGCGCCTTGGCGCACATCTACGACCCACATACCGATTACCTCAACCGCGGGGAGCTCGACAATTTTTCCATCAGCATGAACCTGTCCCTGTTCGGCATTGGGGCGGTGCTGCGCTCCGAGGATGGCTATTGCAAGATTCAAGAACTGATGGCGGCGGGCCCGGCGGCGAGGAGCGGCAAGCTGAAGCCCAACGACAAGATTGTGGCAGTTGCCCAGGGTGACGGCGAATTTACGGACGTGGTCGAGATGAAGTTGAGGAAAGTGGTGGATCTCATCCGGGGACCCAAGGGAAGCCGCGTTCGGCTGCGGGTCAACCCCGCGGATGCACCCGATCCGAGCATTCGGAAGGAGATTGAGCTCGTCCGCGACGAAATCAAGCTTGAGGACCAGGAGGCCAAGGCGCGGATTCATGAGTTTCCGGATGCGGACGGGAAGATCCGCAAAGTGGGATTGATCGATCTACCGTCTTTTTACGCTACTTTTGCCGTAGGGTCCCAGCGTCGGGACGAGTCCGACGTGAAGAGCACGACTAAAGATGTCGCTCGGCTGTTGGAGCGGTTGGTCAAAGAGAACGTTTCGGGAGTCATTCTCGATCTTCGCCGTAACGGAGGAGGCTCCCTCGAGGAAGCGATTAACCTGACGGGCCTCTTCATCAAAAAGGGCCCTATTGTGCAGGTGCGCAATGCGGACGATACGGTGGAGGTCGATGAGGACACCGATCCGAAGGTGCAGTACGACGGCCCCTTGATGGTTTTGACCAGCCGGTTTAGTGCCTCCGCCTCCGAAATTCTGGCGGGTGCCCTTCAGGACTATGGACGTGCCCTCATCGTTGGCGACAGCTCCACGCACGGCAAGGGCACGGTGCAGTCGGTCATTCAACTCGGTCGGATGCTGCGGACGACGAACAATCTGGGGGCGGTCAAGTTGACGATCCGCAAGTTTTATCGTGCTAGTGGGGATTCCACTCAGAAGAAAGGAGTCGTGCCGGACCTGGTGCTTCCCTCGGTCAACAATGTGTTGGATGTCGGTGAGGCCGAGTTGGACAACGCCCTCGACTTCGATGTCATCAAGCCGGCGAGCTATGACAAGGTCAACCGGGTTGCTGGCGTCCTGGGGGAGATTAAGGCCCGATCTGACAAGCGCATCGCCGGGGATAAGGATTTTGCCTATATCCGGCAGGAAATGGATCGCTACCTGAAGATCAAAGCCGACAAGACGGTGTCGCTGAACGAGGAGAAGCGGCGTACGGAGAAGGATGAAAACAAAGCTCGGGTCGACGCCCGCAAGAAGGAGTTGCAGGCTCGAGGGGAGCCTCCGGGTAAGATCTATGAATTTAAGCTGAAGGATGTAAACAGTCCACAGCTGCCTCCTCCATTGCAGAAGACCAATAAGCTTGCCTCTGTGAAGGGGGCGGCGAAGGGACATGGTTCCGACGAGAAATCTGCTGAACCAGCCAGCAAATCTGACGAGTTGGACGACGACGAGCCCGTAGTAGATGATTCGGTTCCCGACATCGACATTACGCTCGAAGAGGCCAAGAGAATCATTCTCGATTTCGTCGCCTTGCGCGCTGCGGAACCTGATGTTGCTGGTGCGCGTTAGTCGAAGCCTAACTAGAGCCACGTCCTCTGGCCGCGGGGCTTGGGAGAACGAGATCGGTTCCATGGACTGCCGTGGTTCCTCCAGGCGCTCGTAAAGCGGAATACCTGTGAGATCCTTGGTCGAGGAGGTGCCGGCTTATTCCCTTTACGATGCCAGCCGGAATGGTCCCTTCGGCACGACTGTTTCCGGCCGGTAGTGCCAGTTTTCTTGCATGATATTAGGTTTGGCATTTGGGCGTGGCGCTGCTATGCAGGAGTGGCCTGCGGAGAGTTCTGGCAACCTCGATTCGCAGCAGATCGAGTCTATAGAGAGTCAAAGCGAGTAAGCCGAAGTGCGACTTTGTGTCCAAAATCACGAAAGAATTAATCGTCAGCAATAAGCTTGGAATTCACGCCAGGCCAGCGGCGATGTTTGTACGCACAGCCAACCGCTTTGAGTGCCAGGTCTACGTGGAGAAAGACGGCGAGCGAGTTAACGGGAAGAGCATCATGGGCCTGATGATGCTCGCAGCCGGGCCGGGCAGCCGTCTTATGCTGTATGCTGAGGGTGAAGACGCCTCCTCGGCGGTTACCGAGTTGGAGTTGCTTCTGAAGCGAAAATTCGACGAAGAGTAACCTGCTTGCCCTCTGAGACGTGGCTCAACCCTCCCTCCATCGTGTTGCCTCCTTGTTTGCCCTCGCTGGCGTTGCCCTTGGGGCTTTTGGCGCACACGGGCTCAAAGCAGTCCTCGCGGAGAACGGCACCGCTCAGACCTGGGAAACCGCCGTTTTTTACCATTTGGTGCACGCCCTCGCTTTGTTCGTCGTGTCAGGATGGCCATCCATCCCTCGGGGGCCGTACTGTTGCTTTGTAGCTGGCATTGTTCTCTTTTCCGGCTCCCTTTACGTTTTGGCTGTGACGGGCATCAAAGCCCTCGGGGCGGTCACTCCTTTGGGAGGAGTTGCATTCCTTGCCGGCTGGCTGTGGCTGGCCCTGCGCCGCTAGCAGCAACCACCGCCGTCGCGATGGCACGGCTGTTGAGAGGTGCGGAAGCCTTGGGAGCGGGGGGCAAGACTCTTCCTGGGAGGTTGTCTCGGCCTTTCTTTCGGGCCTTTTAGGAGCCGAGGCTTGGTTCATGGAGGGGAGCCGGCTAGGATCGGGCTGATCTGCATGATCCTTCGGTTCTCACTGATTTGGTGCTCCTCCGCGTTCTCCGCGCCTCCGCGAGAAAAGATCCCCTCTCCTGATTCGGAAGGACTACCGGAATCCCTCGCGGAGGCGCGGAGAACGCGGAGAGGAAAGAGTTCACGGAGAGGCCGTCGGCCCTATGTCAGAATGCTGCTGAAGGTCTGCTTGCCCCTGCGTGCCTACCCGTCACGGCTCTATTTTTGGTTGGCGCTGCTTTTAGGGCGGGCCGCGGCGGTGGTTAAGGTTTTGACCCGGTAAAGAGTCGTGCGTGCGGTGATAAAAACGCTGCGGCCATCCTCCCCTCCAAAGCAAAGATTGGCGGCCGATTCAGGCAAATTGACTTTGGCGATCAAGTTTCCGTCCGGAAGAAAGACCTGCACGCCGTTTCCTGAACTCGACCACACGCGGCCCTCGGCGTCGCAGCGAATCCCGTCGGGACCGCCCGGGTTGATGGTGCAAAAGACTTTGCCATTCGCCAGTTGTCCGTTGTCTAGAACGTCGAAGACCCGAATGTGGTGGGGCTTGCCGGAGTCGGCGATGTAGAGCTTTTTCTCATCCGGAGAAAAGCACAGCCCGTTTGGCTTATCGAAATCCAGGGCTACGGCGGAAATGGCCTTCTGGCTTTCATCGAAGCGGAACACATAGTTTCCCTCCATCTCCTTGGTGGCTTCCTTGGGTAGTCCGTAGTCGGGATCGGTGAACCAATAAGTCCCGTCGCTCCTGACCACGACATCATTCGGAGAGTTGAACTTTTTCCCGTTAAATTCGTCGACGACCGTTTTGACGTTGTCTTTTCGCGTCGTGAAGGAAAGGCGTCGGCCGCTGTGCTCGGCGGTTACTAGCCGATCTTTGAGATCCAGATTGTTTCCATTGGCATGGCGGCTGGGGAAGCGGAAAAGCGTGACACCGGTGCTGGGGCTCCAGCGTTTGAGTTCGTTGGCCGGGATATCACTAAACACGAGAAAACCCCCGTCCTTTGGAATCCAGACCGGTCCTTCCACGAATTTGAATCCGGAGGCCAGCTTCTCGACATCGGTGTTGGGAGCGAAGATTTTGGCTGATTCAGAAGCGTTCAGGGGTTCGATCGCAGAGGCTCGGGCGTTGGGTTGGAGAATCAGGGGCACGAGCGAGATCGCCAAGGTGAGTGGGAGCAGCAGGCCGTTCATAAAGATTCAGACGCGTTGAGTTTCCGGAGGGTTAACAGGAAAATGCCTCGCTGCCTACCTGATTTGGTGGATTTGTCGTAGAACCGCGGATTTCTCCGGAGAGAATCTCGGAGGCGGCCGCATAGAAAAACCGCGAAGTGGTGTTGGGTGGTGGTTCGCGTCGAAACTAGGGGAAGCAGCGGCCCTGGGCTAGGGGAATCCCGGATGCTGAAACATCGAGCGGCAAAATATGCCAGTTATCTGAGACTTACAGAGGAAACTCGAAGGCGATCAGAAAACCTGAAGACAACAGAATCAGACTTCTGTTCAAACGGAAGGAAAAAAGGTGTTGACTGTTGCCCTCACATTTGGCACAGTGCGCCTACACACAGAACAAAACACAAAGCCACATGAGAACAAAAACACTACTTCTTACGGCTGCTCTTTCCGCTGCTGGCGTTATGGCCACGATGGCGGCTGGGGTGACCTCGGTTAACGTGGTCGGATACATCAACGTCTCCGTCCCGGCTGGATTCTCGTTCATCGCGAATCAGCTCTCTGCTCAAAACGAAAAGATCTCTGCGTTGATCAGCCGCCCGCCCGACGGAACGGTTGTTTACACCTGGGACAATGGTTTTGCTGCTAACTCGTTCAACCTCTTCGGTGACGAGACCTGGGATAATCCGGACACCATCCTGACCCCGGGAAGCGGTGCGTTGATCTACAACGCCACTGCGACCGCTTTCACTGTCACCTTCGTTGGTGAAGTGAAGCAGGGCACCCTCACCACCACCATCCCGAACGGTTTCTCCTTCATCAGCTCCCAGGTTCCTCAAGAAGGCACCCTGAGCGCGTTGGGATATACCGCTAAGGACGGAGATGTCCTCTACAAGTGGGACGGCGGCTTCTCGGCCTCCACCTACAACCTCTTCGGTGACAACACCTGGGATCCCGCAGAGCCGACGCTCGCCGTGGGTCAATCCGCGCTGTTGTTCTCCACTGGAGGCAGCTGGTCCCGGACGTTCAACGTTCCCTGAACCTCTTGAGCATCTAGTTCGTTTTCCAACCATATAACAACCACAACCATCATGAAAAAATTGTTCGTAACACTCGCCCTGGCAACCGTTGCTGTGGGTGCATTTGCTCAGGGTTCTCTGACCTATCAGTCGACCCTCGGTGTCGGTAAGGAAAAGTATATCTTCCAGCCCAATCCGTCCGCTCCGACCGTTGCTAAGAACGGTGGAACCCTGGCTGACTACGCTGGTTTCTCTAAGGTTGAAGGCGCTGGCTACTCCGCCGAGCTCTATTGGGCTGCTGGCGAAGGCGCTGCCGAAAGCAGCCTGAAGGCCGTTGCTGGCTCTTTGGTCGCTTTCCGGACTGGCACCACTGCTGGTTTGATCGCTGGTAAGTCCAAGCTCGACATTGCCGGCACCGTGGGTGGCGACAAAGTCACTCTGCAGCTCCGCGTTTGGAACAACGAGGGCGGCACGATCACCAGCTGGGACAATGCCGTTGAAAAGGGTGCCTCCAACCTGTTCACTCATGAACTGGCTGGCGTTGGCGCTGATGGCTCCCCGAAGTTGGGCACCGGCAGCATTGCCAATGGTCTGACCTACTTCAGCTTGACCGTTCCTGAGCCCTCTGTGGTTGCTCTCGGCGCTCTCGGACTCGGAGCTCTGCTCCTCCGCCGCCGCAAGTAATCTAAGGCTTAGCAAAAGCTAATTCACAAAGCCGCCCAGCAATGGGCGGCTTTTTTGTTTTTGGCAGTGGATGGTTGGGTGAGGCCTACACGGAGGTGTCGTGAGGTCGGCACCGTTTCGGTTTGAGACTTCTCGCCGATCTTGAGGGTTGACGAAGGTGTGCATCCTCGCCCATGAAGGGGGTTGGAATCATGAAAATGCGGACTTCCCATATGAACACGGAGGAGCTTCTGCTCGAGCGTATGACCACCCCTACGGCTGGTCTTATCGACCACATGAGCACGGTGGAGTCTCCCTTGGTGCTGCTAGGTGCAGGTGGAAAAATGGGACCGAGCCTGGCTGTGCTGGCCAAACGTGCGGCGGTTGAAGCGAAACGAGACATCGAGGTGATTGCTGTGAGCCGGTTCACAGATACCGGTGCTGCTCGCTGGCTCCAGACGCAGGGGGTTCGGACAGTCTCCGCAGATCTTTTGAATCACGAAGCATACCGGTCCCTGCCGGAGGCCTTGAACGTGGTTTACCTCGTGGGGCTGAAGTTCGGCACCTCCGCTGATCCATCTGCTACCTGGGCGGCAAACACCGTTATCCCTACTTGGGCTGCGACCCGATACCCCAGAGCGAAATGGTCGATCCTCTCGACCGGCAACGTCTATCCGCTGGTAGATGTCCATTCCGGCGGAGCCCGAGAGAATCACCCACTGACACCCATCGGCGAGTATGCGAACGCCGCCGTCGCCCGGGAGCGAGTCTTTGAATTCTTCTCCCGACGCCACGGCACCCCGATGACCTTCCTGCGCCTGAGCTACGCCATCGATCTTCGCTATGGGGTTCTGGTTGATCTGGCGCTTAAGGTCTGGCGGGGGGAATCTGTAGAGGTTGGAACGCCGTTCTTCAACTGCATCTGGCAAGGTGATGCCAACGAAATGGTGATTCGTTCACTGGCCCACGCTACCTCTCCCCCGCTGCCGGTGAATCTGACGGGCGAGGCGCCGGTGTCCGTTCGTGAGGCCGCCTTAGCCTTGGGTAAACGGATGGGGCGCGAACCCGTGTTCGTAGGTCAAGAGGCTCAGACGGCACTGCTCAGCAATACAGAACTCATGCGAGAAACCCTCGGATCTCCCTCCACCTCACTGGAGTCGATGATTCAATGGGTAGCGGAATGGGTCATGACGGGAGGGCGTCTTTATAATCGCCCAACTCATTTTGAGGTTCGTGATGGGAAATACTAAATCCGTCCAAGGTGGCGTGAAAGCTGACCGAGCTCCGGTTGCCGTCCGGTCCCTGCTGCAGCAGGGCTTGGTGATTCCCGCACATCCCCTCGCCTTGACCGCGGAACGTCGATTAGACGAGAAATATCAGCGAGCACTGACGCGCTACTATCATGCCTCCGGAGCCGGAGGGATTGCGGTCGGGGTCCACACGACTCAGTTTGAGATTCGGGAACCTGCACATGGTCTGCTTCAACCGGTGCTCCAGCTGGCAGTCAACACGTTGCAGGACTGTGATCAGCGCAGTGGCCGCACCACCGTTCGGATCGCCGGAATTTGCGGAGAAATCGGTCAGGCGATGAGCGAAGCGCTGTTGGCGCGTGAGTTGGGGTATCAGGTCGGCCTCGTTGCGCTTCGCGGGTTTTCGGAAAAGTCCGAGGAAGACTTGGTGGAGCACTGCCGGCAGGTCGCCCAGATCCTACCCATTATGGGATTCTATCTTCAGGCGGCCGTCGGTGGACGCCGGCTCTCCTATCGCTTTTGGCGGCGTCTTTGTGAGTTGGAGGGGCTGGCGGCGATCAAGGTGGCGCCGTTCAATCGGTATCAGACGCAGGATGTTCTGCGTGCAGTAGTCGACTCGGGAAGGGGGGACGTCGCCCTGTACACCGGCAACGATGACAACATTTTGCTCGATCTGCTTTGTCCTGGACCCACAGAGGGGAAGGCAGGACGGGCCTCCGGCCGATTTGTGGGTGGCCTGCTGGGCCAGTGGGCCGTTTGGACAGCGAAAGCGGTGTCCTTTTTGAAGGACTGCACTCATCTACGTCAAACCGCTGTGCCGATCCCTCCCGCGATGTTCAAGCTGGCCGCAGAGCTTACGGATGCGAATGCGGCCCTTTTTGACGCGGCGAACGGATTTGGCGGATGTATTGCTGGAATTCATGAGGCCTTGCGTCGGCAAGGCTTGATGCGGGGCGTTTGGTGTCTCAACCCGAGAGAGACGCTTGGGCCGGGACAGCTTGAGGAAATCGACCGAATCTGGGCGGCTTATCCGCATCTGCGCGATGACGAGTTCGTGGAACGCCATCGGGACTCCTGGCTCAGTTGAGCCAGGCCGTGATCTACGGTTGGTCTTGAGGGATGAGCGATTTGGCGCGGGCCAGGCGGCGTTCGAGATCAGGTGAGACCTGGGGAAAGATCTGCTTCAGCCGCTCGTAGATTCCAGCCGCTGCCCGCCAATCCAGCGTGGATTCCGAGATGAGCGCCGCTTCGAGCCCGGCTTTTTTCTGCCAGAAGGGATCGGGCCTTTCGCTCTCCTGGAGATTCTTTTCGTAGAGTACTCTCTGGAGGTGAAGCTGGGCACGATCCAGAAGAGCCTGTCGGTCGCGAGTCTGGGTGGCTGATTCCGCGAGCTTTTTCAGCACGAGAGCGATTCCGATTTCGGCCTCGCTGCGGTTGCTGGCGCTGGATAGAGGGTGGAGCAGCACCTGATGGTAAGCGTTCGTCGCCTTCTTGTAGTTATCCGCCGAATCCTGTTGCGCCAGCTGCAAATAGCAGTTTCCGAGATTGCCCCATGCTTTAGGGGCCACCTCATTCGTGGGGTAGAGCAGCGTAATGTTCCGAAAAGCGGTGCTTGCAAGCTCCAACTGGCGCACGGCGTTGGTCGAGGTGGTGGCCTGCATCCAGAGACAGTCGCCGAGGGCAAAGAAGGCTTCTGCCACGAGTTTGGGGTATGGTGGATCCTTCTCGTTGACGATGCCGGTAAAGAGCTCCTGAGCATTATTGTAGCCCTGACGGGCGAAGGCCGCGCGTCCTTCCTGCATTCGGGCGTCGTAGGTGAGCTTGGTGACGGGCCAGTTTGTGTTCTGGTAGAGCCGCCTGAAATGAATCTCGGAATTGGTGTAGTTCTGCTGGCGTAGAAAGTATTCTCCAATCCAGAACTGCGCTTGCGGCGCCAGGAGATGATCCGGGTACGTAGCCACGAAATTGGTGAACAGAATGAACGCATTGCTCTCGCCTCCCGCACCGTAAGTGGCGAGTGCCAAATAGTATTCCGCATTGGGTCGCAACTCCTGATTCGTGGCAAATCGGCTCAGCCATCCGGTATAGCTGCCGAGCGCGTTGGTCCAGCGTCCTTCCCGCGTGTAGGATTCGGCGATGAGAAGCTCCGCCACGGGCTTTTGAGTGGAGAGATCCGGCACCTTGCTGAGCCACTCGCGGGCTTTTTGAGGCTGGTCTCGCAGGGTGAGGTGCTGGCCCATCAGCAGCAGGCTTCGATCCACATAGGCGCTGTCCGGCTTCCAGCTCAGCAGTCGCTCCATGGCCTCGGAAGCGCTGCGAGTGTCGTTGAGCTCGAACCCGATCCGGACCATGTGAATCAGGGCCTGATCCAGCAGCGTGTTTCTGATGCGCGGCAGGGTGAGAAATTGATTGGTAAACTTGCGGAAGCTCGTCAGCGCATTGGTATACTCGTTGAGGCGAAACTGGGTTTCCGCCAGTTTATACTGGGCAGTGGCTTGCTGCTCCGACCAGGTCAGGTTTTCGGTGGCGTCCTGGAAGGCTTGGCGGCACTCCACGAAACGGTTTTGCGCCCACAGGGCCCAACCTTTGTTCAGTTGGGCAAGCCCCAGTATGGGCCCGCTGGGCCGCGCTTGAATCACTTGATCGAAGCGCTGGAGGGCTTCGGAAAGCAGGTTTGTTCCCGCCGAGGGGTAGGCATTGGTACCGGAAAGTGCTTGGTGATGGCGGAGAACGTAGTCACGAAGAAAGATCTCGCCGTAGGTCAGAAGAGCGATGTCTGTATTGGTGGTGATCAGCTTGCTGGTCAGCAAGGCGTCCAGCTTCTGAGTCGCCAGGCCGAACTCATTTTGAGCGAGGCGCAGCTGGATGATTTGAAGTAGCGCTTCCTTCTGGCGTGGAATCGGGCTCGCCGCTCCCAGATTCTGTTCGTAGACCTTGGCGGCCTCCTCGAGTCGGTTCAGTCGCGTCAGGATTGTTGCCTGCAGGGCATAGGCTTCCGCGGAGGCCGAGGCCAGCCCTGTGGCAGCGGCGCTCGTGACTGCGTTCGAGCTCTGATTGAGAGCCGGCTGCAGCTGCTGGCTCTCCAGCAGTACACGTCCGAGCAGTTGTTCTTGCCGCCACTTCATCTCTGGAACGAGCGTTCTTCTAGCCAGGCTGCGACTCACCTCCTCCGCTGCGGAGTAGTTTTTGAGTTCCAACAGGGCTTCGACCAGCATCAGGTCACCCGAGATCACCAGGTTGTCATTGGAGCGGACTTTGGTGGCCTCGCGAAAATTCCCCTTCGGATTGCTGAGCAGCTCTACCACGCGACCCCACTCTCCCAGCTTAAAATGACATCGGGCGGCGCTGTAGGACGCCTCCAGCTGCCAGGTCGAGGTCGGATGTTGTTTGAGCAGCAGCGCAAACTGATCACTGGCCGACTTCAGGTCGCCCTTCTGGTAATACGACTCGGCCATCCAGTAGAGATACTGGTCCGTCACCCGCCCGCTCTTGGTCAGGTGTTCGCGCAGGACGGCCAGGCAGCGATCCGCATCCCCCTGTTTGAGAATAGCCCTAGCCATGAAGAGGGCAGCCTCCGGTGCTTTGTCTGAGGAGGGATACGTTTTCAGAAACTCAGAAAAGAAACTCTCGGCTACGCTGTAGCTGGCCGACTCAAACGCGCGCTGCGCTGCCACGAAAGCCTTGTTTTCTTCGTCAGGCGAGGGTGCAGCGGTTGGGGCTGGCGGAGCGGGTGCCGGGGTTTTCTCCTGGCAGAGAAGTTCGGTAGCAAATCCTAGCAGCAACGCCGCGCTCAGCGCCAGCGCGCTCGCTAGAAGCGCTCTTGGTGAATGAATGGTGCGACAGCGACTAAGGTTCATGGACAGTTGTAAGCCATTAAAACGGCATGACTGCGTTCAGGTGCCACCCCGGCTAAGACTCGGTTGCCGCGCCAGGATACGTGCGAGGAACTGGCCGGTGTAACTGGCTGCTGACCGGGCGACCTCCTCCGGCGTGCCTTGGGCCACTATTTCGCCTCCGCGAGTTCCTCCCTCAGGCCCGAGATCGATCACCCAATCGGCGGTCTTAATGACATCCAGATTGTGTTCGATGATAACCAGCGTGTTGCCCGGAGCTCGCAGCTTGAAGAGCACCTCGAGAAGTTTTGCTACATCGTGAAAGTGAAGTCCAGTCGTCGGTTCGTCCAGAATATAGAGAGTGTGGCCGGTGGCTTTGCGGCTCAGTTCGGCTGCCAGCTTGAGCCGTTGGGCCTCGCCGCCGCTGAGGGTGGTGGCGGACTGGCCCAACCGAAGATAGCCCAAGCCGACCTCTGCCAGCACGAGACACGGTTCGTAGATTTGTGGAACGGCCCGAAAAAAAGTCACTGCCTCGTCGACCGTCATCGCCAAGACGTCGGCAATGTTCATCCCTTTGTAAGCAATCTCCAAGGTTTCGCGATTGTAGCGTCGGCCATTGCATCCCTCGCAGGTCACGTAGACCGGTGGGAGAAAATGCATTTCGATCTTGATCAGGCCGTCACCTTGGCATTTTTCGCATCGCCCACCCTTGATGTTGAAGCTGAACCGTCCCGCTCCATATCCCCTGACTTTGGCGGTGGGCAGCCGCGCAAACAGGTCGCGGATCTGGTTGAAGATCCCCGTGTAGGTGGCTGGATTGCTCCGCGGGGTCCTGCCGATCGGCGTTTGGTCGACTACAATCACCTTGTCGAACAAGTCGTGTCCCTTGAGTTCGCGATGAGCACCGGGACGCTCTTTGGAGCCGTAATAGAGGCGGAACAGGGCGCGCCGTAGGATATCGTCCACCGCGGTGCTTTTACCGGAGCCGCTAACCCCGGTCACACAGGTCATTAGGCCCACCGGTATCTTGAAATCGATGTGTTTGAGGTTGTTCTCGCTCGCCCCCAGCACCTCGAGCCATCCCCGTTCCTTCGAAGGTTTCAGCCTGGTTTTGGGAATCGCGATGGAGAGCTCCCCAGACAGGTACTTGCCCGTGAGCGAGCGCGGGCTGGCGATGATCTCATCCACGGTTCCGGCGCCTACGAGTTCACCGCCACGGACCCCGGCTCCGGGCCCGAGGTCGACCACGTAGTCGGCGCTCCGAATAGTGTCCTCATCATGTTCTACCACCAGCACGGAGTTCCCTAGGTCTCGGAGGTGGTGGAGCGTGTGCAGGAGCCGATCATTGTCGCGTTGATGGAGCCCGATGCTGGGTTCGTCGAGGATATACAGCACCCCTACCAATCCGGCTCCGATTTGAGTGGCCAGACGGATCCGTTGGGCTTCTCCTCCGCTCAGAGTGCCGCTTTCTCGATCCAGGGTCAGATAGCCAAGTCCGACGTCCTTCAAAAATCCCAGGCGCGCTCGGATTTCGCGAATCACCTCCTGGGCGATTTTCTGCTGGAACTCCGTGAGACGCAGTTCGGCGAAGAACTGGTCGGCTTGCTCAATTGAAAGTGAGCAAAGATCCATGATGGAAAGTCCCGGTAATTTGGGAAGCTTCGGGTGGGGCGTGCGCACCAGCACGGAGCAGTCTCCGGATCCGATGCGGATGCACAGAATCTCGGGCTTCAGGCGTTTTCCGTTGCACGCGTCGCAAAAGGTAGGGCTCATGAACCCTTTGAGGCGGTTTCGCGTGAACTCGCTTTCGCTTTCCTGAAAGAGACGTTCCAGGTTGGGGATGACACCTTCGAAAGGCTTGCTGGAACTGGAGGTGGTCCCGGCGCGAGAAAAATGGAACTCCACTGGAGTGTCACCGCTGCCGTGCAGCAGGGCTTTTTTAAAGGACTCGGGCAGGTCCTTATAGGGGACTTCCAGACTAACCTGAAAGTGTTTGGCCAGGCCTCTGATCAAGGCCTTGTAGTAGACCACCATCCTTTTTCCGCCTCGTCGCCAGGGGAGCACGGCTCCCTTATCCAAAGATTTCTCCGAGTCGGGAACAATGAGTGACTCGTCGAAAACCATCTTCTGACCCAGCCCATGACAAACGGGACAGGCGCCAGCCGGCGAATTGAATGAAAAGTGTTTGGGGGTTACGAGATCGAAGCTTTGTCCGGTGGCTGGGCTGTAAGCACGATTCGAGTGGAGTGTTTGAATCCACAGGTTGGAATCCGAGGTCCCCGTTTCAGTGGGAACCTGGTGGAGCGCAATGAGCCTTCCTTCCCCCCATTTAATGGCCGTATCCACGGAGTCACTCAGCCGCACGCGGATCTTGTCGTCCACGACCAAGCGATCCACCACGACGTCGATGCTATGTTTAGCCTTCGGATCTACCTTGGGGCGGACATTGCCGCCGAGTTCGACCAGTTCTCCATCGATTCGGGCCCGCACAAAACCTTCGCGAGCCAGCCGTTCCAGCACATCTCGGAACTCCCCTTTTTGGTCCTGCACGACCGGGGCCAGGATCATGAGCTTGCTGCGGGCGGGGAGGGCGAGGAGCTTATCGACGATATCCGACGTGGTCTGGGGTATGATGGGAACTCCGCTGGCGGGACAAAAGCGCTGGCCGACGTTAGCCACGAGCAATCGGAGATAGTCGTAAATCTCAGTGGTGGTGGCGATGGTGGATCGAGGGGTGGCTCCGGACCCTTGCTGCTCGATGGCTATGGCCGGCGACAGACCCTCCAGATAGTCTACCTCGGGCTTTTGCATCTGATCGAGAAACTGCCGGGCATAAACCGACAAGGATTCGACGTACTTTCGCTGGCCCTCCGCATAGATGGTATCGAAGGCCAGGGAGGACTTCCCTGAGCCGCTTAAGCCAGTGAATACCACTAGCTTGTGACGAGGGATTTCGAGAGTGAGATTCTTTAGGTTGTGCTCTCGAGCCCCGCCGATCCTGATCACATCCTGCGCCATTTTTGGTGAAACGTTCGAAAACGTTGAATTCGTAACTTAGGGCCGGGGCTTTCGTAGGCCAAGACAATCTTGGCCTCCCCATCGTCCGGCACGGACGACCCAGGTACGGGGCGCCGGCCGATGCGCCAGGGGGGTGAGATTGGGGGGGCGACTCCGTCGCGGGACAAAAGCTGTAGAGGGCTACAGCACTCCATAGCGTCAAGCGCCTCGCGAAGCGTCTTGGAGTGCGGTAGCCCTCTACAGCTTTTCAGCACCCGACGGAGTTGGGAGAATTCCCGCTGGCGTGGAAACGCCTTCGGGGGGCATCGACTTCGCAATTCCCGTGCGCTGCTGAGCAAAATCGGTTAGGCACGCCGTTGGCCCTCCCTATTTAATGTCACCAGTATGATCAACATCACTCGGCTCTACTGCGGCCTTTCCCAATCGGCGGATGCGCTTCGTTACGGTCAAGGGCATGCCGCCCCGAAGACTGCGGCGGCGCGCAAACCGATCGTGGTTTGGAACATCACTCGTCGTTGCAACCTCAAGTGCATCCATTGTTACTCGGATTCTGAGGCGCGGGAATATCCGGGAGAGCTGACCTGGGAGCAATGTCAAGGGGTGATCGACGACCTAGCCTCCTTCGGTGTTCCTGGATTGCTGCTATCGGGGGGAGAGCCGTTGATCCACCCGCGTTTCTTCGACCTGGCCAGGTATGCTCGCAGCAAAGGCCTGAGGCTGACTCTCTCCACCAATGGCACCCTGATTGATCGCGCGGCTGCCGAGAAGATCAAGGAGGTGGGATTTGCCTACGTCGGGATCTCGCTCGATGGCATTGGGGCGACCCATGATTATTTTCGGGGCCGACCAGGTGCCTTTGACAAGACCGTGCAGGCCTTCCGGAACTGCAAGGCGGTCGGGCAGAAGGTTGGTCTGCGTTTGACGTTGTCGCGAAGCAACATCGATGATTTGGATCAGATCCTTGATTTCATTGAGAAGGAGGACATCGATCGGGTGTGCTTCTACCACCTGGTGTACAGCGGGCGCGGCAGCACGATGGTGGACGTTACCCACGAGGATTCGCGCATGGCCTTGGATAAGATCATAGACCGGACCGAGCGCTGGGCCGAGTCTGGCCGAGCGCGCGAGGTTCTTACCGTGGATCAGCCGGCTGATGGAGCGTATCTTTATCTGCGCTTGCTGGAGGAAGACCCGGATCGCGCGGGTGAAGTGCTGGAGTTGCTTAAGTGGAACGGTGGGGGGTCACATGGATCGGGGACAGGCATCGGCAACATCGATACCCAAGGCAATGTTCATCCCGATCAGTTCTGGCAGTCCCTCACTCTCGGCAACGTCAAGCAGACGCCTTTCAGTGAGATCTGGCAGAACCAAAACAACCCGACCTTGAATGCCCTGCGGAACCGACGCGAGAAGTTGGAAGGTCGCTGTGCCGCCTGTCGCTTTCTGGGTATTTGCGGCGGCGGTTTCCGAGTCAGAGCCGTGCAGGTCCATAACAATTTGTGGGCGCCTGATCCGGCGTGCTATTTGAACGAGGAAGAGATTTTGACGAACTAGCAGCCTGTCGGGCCTTTCCAAACCGGACGTGAGTCCGGCTGTGGGGCTCGTTTGTGCTGAGTTATCTCTTGGGAACCGTCGCGACAGGCTGCTAGATAATTTCCTGCGGAAAAGAGCCGATCCGCTGATGGAATATTTTATTCCACCACCGCGGCCGATACCATCTCGAGCACCCGTCGGAGGCCATCGTCCCCGCCCATACTTCCTTCATTAAACGGGGTGCGCGGGATTGCTTTCCAGGTATCGCGGCTGGTGTCGGGGGCTACCGTTTGCGGGATCCCGGTCAGCTTGGGATCGTATTGACCGTTGTGGCCGCCGAGCTTGTAGATCACCAGGTCTAACGAAGGCACCACGAAGAGGCCAAAGCCGCCGGCCCCGGACTTATAGTAGGCATCGCGCGGGGCGCCGGCGACATGGCCGTCCGAGTTGTGCTCGAACATCAGGCTGTACGGGGTGTGTGGGTTGTGGGGAGAGGGTTGATTGCAGAGGGCGATGTAGTCGGCGGGCACCAGTTGCTGCTGCTTCCATCGGCCCTTCTGCAGTAGGCAGTATCCGAAGCGGAGGGCATCGGTTGAGTGCAGGGCGATGCTGCCGGCGCCGTTGGCGTGAGGCAGGTGGACGTCGCCCAAATGCAGACAATAGCCCCAGGTGCCCCAACCCATGGGCTTGGCCAGTCGCTCGTTGATATAGTCCTGAAGCTCCATTCCGGTGATTCGGCGGAGCACCATGGAGGCGATGTGAGGGGCGGGCGAGGAGTAGGAATAGCCGGCACCTGCGTTGGTCCATAGCACGGTACGAAGGGAGGAAGTGTCCAGATCGCGAATGTTTTGCCCGGGTGCGGGTTGCAACGGCACGACTCGCCCCATCACTACACCCGGGCTGCTGCCTTCCCCATGATAGCCGGCGGTCATGCACAGCAGCTGGCCGAAGGTGATATCGGCCTTGCGAGGGTCGTCCAGGGGAAAGGCTTCGGGGAGGTATTTCTCGGTAAACACTTTTTGGTTCAAGCCATCCGGAATCGCGGAGCGGAATTCTTGAAGCATGATGCCGCACGCGATGCTCGTGAAGGCCTTTCCGGTGGATGCCATATCGGGATTGGCGTTGCGATGCGCGCGTCCGTAATATCTTTCGTAGACGAGATATCCGTGGCGTAACACCAACAGCCCGCCGCTCTGGCTGCACCGTTGCGTGAACTCGAATGCCTGATTGAGGCGATCCAACCGCAGGCCCGCTTTCTCTCGAATCGAAGCGTCGTCTGACAGGGTTCTCCACCCGCCGTCTGAGTCGGGCGGCGGAAAGTAGTCAGCGGCCTTTGCGGAGTGAAGCGCCAGCAGGACGGCCACCAGCAAGATGCCGGGACGCAAGCTCGCCAGCCGTAAAAGTCGGGAAGAGGTCATGCGTTCGTCTAGACGAAGTTTTATCCGGGGTCAATCTTGGGTGCATGACAGGTGGCGGAGCGCGTGTGAGCAAAAGGGGAGAGTTTTTTGGGGGGACCGACTCCGTCGGCGGGTCAAAAGCGGCAGAGGGCTGCACGCACTCCAGATTAGCCCAAATTCTCGCAAAGCGTCTGGGAGTGCTGTAGCCCTCTACAGCTTTTCAGAACCCGACGGAGTCGGGTGACTCCAAGCCCTTGCCTTTGTCACACGTTGCATACCTCAACCACGCTTTTTGTAGGTGTTGATGATCCAGCGGACTTTGCCGGTCTTGGAGGGGGGGATCTCAGACACCTGCACCAGTTCGATATCGACGCTCTTGCCGAAGGCCAACAGGAAGCTGCTCTTCAGTTTTTCCAGGTTTTCGGCCAGCCCTTCGGTCCGGGTGGGAATGTAGCGGAAGATGAATTTCTTCGCGTCGGATTGCTCGAGCTGCCATTCGCGAATGATCTGCCGGTTGAGGCTTACTCCCACAAAATGTCTCACAAACACGGAGGATAGCTGGGTGCCATCCTCGGTGGTGAGCATGTCATCGAGTCGGCCCTGCAGGCTCTGAATCCGTGGCCAAGCCAGGCCGCAGGCGCAGGGTCCGGGCGGTGCCCATTGCCCGAGGTCACCTACGGAGTAGCGGATCATCGGGAAGGTAGGGTTGTTGAGCAAGGTCACCAGAATACGGCCGGTGACTCCGGGCGGACAGGGCTTCAGATTATCGTCGACGATCTCGATGAAGCAGTTCGCGGAGTAGACGTGCAGGCCGTTGTGCTGCGAACACTCACAGGCCATGTCGCAGCAATCACGGGATCCATATTTGTCGAAAACCTCGGCTTGGAACACACGCTGCAACAGCGCTCGCCACTCCGGAGTCACTGTTCCTGCACAGGCCATGATGGTGCGGAGTTTGGGACGGGGTAATCCGCGCTCTTCGATGAATTCCGCCAGGCCGGCCGCCGCGTCGACATAGGCCATCATGCTGTCGATCTCAGGATGAGCCATGAGGGTCGCATGATGTCGCAGCAGATCGGATTCCTTGGCGCGAAAGGCGTTGAGAGGCATGGCTCCCACGAGGTTGAAGAGCACGCGCAGCTGCAGGCTAGCCTGCTCCTTGAGCAGGTCGGGCTCCGATCCCCACAGGCGGAAGTAGCGCACTCCCAAGGGATGGCCGCACATCTTGGCGGCGAGCAGTCGGGTCGAGCGCCCCCAGTCGCGAGCGCTGGCGTCATGGACGATGGTGGTGGGGTTGCCGGTGGTGCCGCCAGTCTTCACGACCAACCAGTCATACCGTTTGGAACTGACGGACTGAGGGGAGGTGATCTCCGATCGGAGAGGGTCGATGACGATACGAGTGAAGTCGGATCGGATGATCTCCCGGTCGAGGATGGGAAAGCGTTGGAGGAACTGGGCTGCTGATTCCCCGGGCTTTCGAACGAGGCCAAGCTGTCGGTAATACTCGGAATGTTGGACGGCACCTTCCAAAGTTCGGCTCAGGGACTGCTCGACCTTGGCGTCGTGTGCTTCGGGGGAGAGACGCTCCCAAGACTGCATCTCCCTCCAAGTGGATGCCACCTTGGAGCCGATGACTGTTTGAAGGCCAAAGTAAATGGAGCGCCGCACGGGCGCCGGAAGTTTAAAGAGCCAGTTGACGTTCACGTTCGATATGATGTCGCCATCCCGGAGGAGGTACGAATTGCAGATTGAGAGCGGATTCCAGGACGCGCGTCGGCACTCCGTCCAGGAGCACTTCGAGCTGACCTAGTTCGAAATCGCCCCAGTTGGGTCCTAGGTATTGGCTTCGTTGTTCGAGAACCGGCATGAGTCGCGGGTCGAAACCCATGAACCAGGCCAACGAACAATCGATCTGGAACGGGTCGTCACCGAAGATCAGCCAGTCCGTCTCGCGGGGCAGGGGTTCGAGCGGGCCATTTCCTTCGCCGCTGACCAGGCCGTCCACCACACAGTAATAGGTTCGTTGGGGGGAGCGCTGAAGGACGCCGGCGCGATCGGCGCAGTGGATGATGAGGTTGAGGTCGTAGATCATCCGCCAGATGGTCTGGTTGCCGTACCAGGCCCCGCCCGCGACATAAAACTCCTTAGGCTGAGCCTTGCGATCCTTAAGTTTGGTCTCGATGCCGCGCGCCCGTTTCAGGAGCTCCCATCCGGGTTTGAGCAGCTTGAAAGCAAACTGACTTCTTTTCTGCAGCTTCTCGCGGAGAGTGGTCTGAGCCCAGTAGAGCCAGCGGCTTTCATCGCGGTATTCGTCACCACCCCACTTGGGCGCTCCCCGACGAAAGTGGGGCAGGTAGGCCTTGTCCCCGTTGATCCCCACCAAGTTTTTCAGCGCGCAGGTGAGCCCGCTCTTGGCGTGGGATTTCCATTTGGGAAGATTGATGAAGAGATCGGACTCCAAGATGCTCTGGCTGACGAAATAGCGATGGTCGCCTTTGCGGTGATTGCTGCGGGTGACGCTGGACGTGTAATCGTTGACGGCGAAGAGATGTGCTTGATCCGAGATGGGTTCCAGATGGCTGCGGTCGCCCAGATGAACCTCCAGGTAGCCTTTGGGATCCCCGTGTTCCACGTCGCTGGGAATCATAAACCCGCCTGCGTCCTTGCGGAACACCTCCTTGCGCAGGTCGCGGAACTTGACCTGGGTTCCGGTGGTACGGGACAGCCGGGCGATCACTTGGTCCAGCCCATTTTGGCGACACATGGCCGGCCAGTCGGCGGATTGGAGGGGACAATCTCCGATCAGAATGGATTCCGCATGGGGAAACAGGTCAAGGCAAGCATCCAGCGTGGCTTCGATGACCCGGGCATCCGTCACCAGAGCTTGGATAGGGAAATGGGGGTCGGTTTCATGGAGCACCCAGTTCGGCTTCAGCACGATCCGCTTGGGCTGCAGGTGTCCAAGATCCCGCTTTAGGTTCTCGTGCACGAGCGCCTTGAGGCGACCGGCACTCTGAGTAAAACAACGCGTCATGTCATGGATTGTCTCTGTCGGCAGAGTCTAAGTTCCGTCCTACCTAGATTTGAATCGGCAGTTCTGCAAGATCTTTGCGGGAGAATGATCAAAAATGAGACAGAATCTTTTTTGAACGCCGATACTTCTTTAGTTGTTGTGGTGGTTGGGACGCCTCCTTGAGGGGTGTTTGCGACGAATGGGCTTGCCCTGCGAAGGGCATGATGGAAGTTTCATGACATGCTTGTCGCGTCTAGGCTAGACTGCAAGTGGTTCGGAATTAAGATGAAATGATGAATGTGACCAACTCAAGAGTGGCTTGTTATCGCGGCCCTGACAATTACCGCGATACTCAGGCGGTGGCGGGCTTGGTGCACCAAGCGCTGGACGCCCTGCGGCTGCCGGCGGACTTCATCCGAACGGGAGACCGGGTGGTTCTCAAGCCGAACTGGGTTAAGGAGCACGACGAGCGGCATCCGGGGCCGGATCGATGGGATTATGTGGTCACGCATCCGTCCGTCATCGAAGCGGTGATCCGATGGGTGGCGCCACGCTTGAGCGGGGCTGGTTCGATTGTGATCTGTGACGCGCCTCAGACCGACAGTTCCTTTGCGACTTTGAGGGCCTATTGCGGTCTGGATGAGATGGTGGCGCGGTTGAAGCGGGATTTCTCGACCCTCCACATTGCCCTGTTGGATCTGCGTCCGGAGGAGTGGCATGCCGTGGATGGAGTTACCGTCTCCAAGACCTCGCTACCCGGTGATCCTTTGGGCAGCACCCATGTGCGACTGAATGCGGCGAGCGAATTTGTCGGATTTCGTGGCTGTGGCCAGCTCTATGGGGCCTCCTATGACATGAACGAGACGAACACCAAGCATCAGGGCACCACGCACGAGTATCTGCTGTGCCGCACGCCCATGGATGCGGACGTGCTAATCAACCTACCCAAGCTCAAGACGCACAAGAAAGTGGGAATTACCTGTGCCCTCAAGAACTTGGTGGGAATTAATGCCAATAAAAATTGGCTTCCGCATCATACCGAGGGCACCCCTGACCGGGGTGGAGATCAATTTCCTCATGCGACCACCAAGGCCAAGCTGGAGCATTCTTGGATGGGAACGGCCAAGCGAGTGCTGAAGGGAAACACGCTCTTATCCCGTTTGTTTGTGCCCTTGAAGAAGCTGGGCAGGCTGTATTTTGGAGATACTCAGAAAGTGGTTCGCTCCGGCAACTGGCATGGCAACGATACTTGCTGGCGGATGGTGGTGGACCTGAACAAGTGTTTATTTGGCTACGGCGGCGACGGAAGTCTGCGAAAGGCTCCCTTGCGCTATCTGGCGGTGGTGGATGGAATCATCGGTGGAGAGGGCAACGGTCCCATGGCCCCGGATGCACGGCCTATCGGGGTGGTCGTGGCGGGCACGCATCCCACGGCCGTGGATTGTACCGCTGCAACCGTGATGGGATTCGACTGGAGGAAACTCCGGATGCTGCGGGGATGCTTCGAATTGAAGCAGGCCAGCTTTGTCGACTTCAAGCCGGAGGAAATGGAAGTGGTGTCCAACCATCCGGCTTGGCAGGGCAAGCTGGGGGGAATGAGCGATGTATTCGAGTTCAAACCACATTTCGGTTGGGTCGGTGCCATTGAGAGTGACCGGCGTGCTGTGACCGCATGAGCTTAGAGGATAAACTCTATCCGCTATTGGCGGTTTACGAGCGGATGCCCCAGGGCCTTAAACGGGCGATCGGCGGGACTTACCGTCGTCTGCCGGTCCGTTGGAGGCAGGGTGCCCGCTTTCCTGAGTTTCAACGTCTGGCTGCCGAAGTTGAATCCTGGTCGGTGGATCAGATCCGGGATTATCAGTTGAAAGAGTTGCGGAAGGTCCTGATTCACGCGGGGAACTACTCGACTGGGTATCAACGAAGATTTGCTCAGGCTGGCTTCCGACCGGAGCTTGTTCGCGAGATTGAGGATCTTCAGGGTTGCCCCTTTCTAGAAAAGCAGGACTTGTTGCAGTCTCGCGAGGAATTGGTGTGCAGCCACGTGCCCAAGAAGGAACGGCTGTACATCACGACGGGAGGATCGACGGGAGTTCCGGTGGGATTCTACTTGCAGCGCGGAGTCAGTCGTCCGAAGGAGCAGGCATTTTTGGAGGCTCAGTGGGCGCGCGGAGGCTACTTTCCGGGCGCGCGATTGGTGGTGATTCGCGGTCATGTCACGAGCGACGAATCTCAAGGGAGGATCGCCAGCTATGACGCGACCCGTGATTGGCTGATGCTGTCATCCTACCATCTGACAGAGGCTAGACTCCCGGAGTATCTCGCCGAGGTGAAGCGGTTTCGCCCCGACCTGCTCCACGCGTATCCCTCGGCGGCCCTTCAACTCGCCGAGTTTCTCGAAAAGGCCGGGCTGCAGTGGGAAGTGCCGTTGAAGGGCCTGCTGGCTGGCTCGGAGCGACTCAACCTGCCGCAGAAACGATTGCTCGAACGCGTGTTTCGGTGCCGGGTTTTTCGCTGGTATGGCCATTCCGAGCGAGCGGTTCTGGCCGCGGAAGGCCGACGATCGGATCTGTTCTATTTTTGGCCGACCTACGGTTTGGTGGAGTTTGGAGCTCCTGATGCCGAGGGCTTCTGCGAAGTGATCGGAACGAGCTTTCACAACCTGGCCATGCCGTTGATCCGATATCGAACAGGCGATTACGTGCGGCTGGCCGATCCGTCGCGAGATGGCGGGTTGGAGTTTCCCTGGCCTGCGGTTTCCGAGATCGCGGGCCGGGAGCAGGAATTCCTGATCAGCGCCACGGGGCGGCGGATTTCCCTAACCGCATTCAACATGCACGATGCGATATTCGACGACCTCTATGCCGTGCAGTTTGTGCAGGAGGCGGCGGGTTCGGCAGAGTTTCGCTACGTTCCAGGTCCGAACTTCAATCGAGAAAAGCTCGGCCGCATCGAGTCCGGCATTCGACGGAAGCTCGGCGAGGACTTCCAGCTCACGATTCGGGAGGTTCGCGAGACGGAAAAAACGGCTCGTGGCAAGCATCGGTGGTTAATCAGTCGGATCACTGCTCAAGCCTCCAAGCTTGGCGCGCCAGGCGAGGCAGTTGGCTGACCGGGAACGGAACCCGAAAACCGAGAGTTAGTTACTGAATTTTGTGAAGCAGATTGCCCAATATCAAGATGGCCGGCTCGAGCTCCAGGAAGTGCCTGTTCCCACAGCACCTCCGGGTGGCGCGGTAGTCCGGGTGACCCACTCCGTGATCAGCATCGGTACGGAGAAGATGAAGGTAGAGCAGGCCAAGATGAACCTGCTTCAGAAGGCGAAGGCGCGTCCTGATCAAGTTCGGAAGGTGCTGGACACGGCCAGGAACCTGGGGTGGAAGGCCGCCCTGGAGAAGGTCCGAAATCGGCTCGAGACACCGACGCCGATGGGGTACAGCGCTGCGGGGATCATTGAATCCATTGACCCGGGCAACACGCGTTTTCGCGTCGGTGACTTGGTAAGCTGCAGCGGAGCCGAGTGTGCATTTCATGCCGAATGGGTCGCTGTGCCCGACCTGCTGATGGCCAAGGTGCCGGAAGGCGTGGAAGGCTGGCAGGCGGCCTACACCACCATTGCCGCCATCGCGCTGCAAGGGGTGCGGCAGTTGGAGCCTCAGCTGGGGGATCGAGTTTTGGTGATGGGCCAGGGCTTGGTTGGATTGTTGGTGACCAACATTCTGGCAGCCAGCGGGTGTCGTGTGATGGCAGTCGACTTGGCGGCCGCCCGAAAACCCTTCGCCTTGGGCGTCGGCGCGGAACGGGTAGTCATCGTTGGTCAGCAGAATCTTGCGGATGAAGTGCGTGCCTGGACGGAGGGCTACGGCGTAGACTCAGTAGTTCTGTGCACGGCAGGCAACAACAATGCCCCGCTCGAGCAGGCGGCCGATGCGCTGCGAGATCGCGGTCGGATCGTCATCATCGGAAACACGCGAGCCGACTGCGCCTGGAAAGTTTTCTACGAGAAGGAGCTGGACGTCCGTTATTCGCGTTCCTACGGCCCAGGTCGTTACGATCCGGCGTACGAATGGGCAGGAGTGGACTATCCTATCGGTTACGTGCGGTGGACCGAGGGGCGCAACTTCGAATCCGTGTTGCACTTGATGAAGACCGGTGATTTGAAGCTTGGCTCGATCACCACTCGGCGAGTTCCGTTTCAAGGATGCCTGGAGGTCTACCGCGACCTCATGGCCGAAGGGGCCAAGGATATCGGGGTGGTGATGGAGTACGCCACGCCGGGGATCGACGCGTCAGCCAACGCCCCGGCCTTGGAGCCGAAGATAGCTAGCCTATCGCGCGGCGCAGCCGCAGAGATTCGGCTTTCGCGTCCAGCGACCCGACTGGATGTGATTGGCGCTGGAAACTTTGCCCGCACCATGCTGCTGCCTCACCTGCAGGGCAAGGTCCCCTTTGGAACGGTTGTTAACCAGACCGCGCTTAGCGCCAATCATGTCAAAACGAAATTTGCCTTCGCGAGCGCGGGCACGAGTCACGAGGAAGTGCTTCAAGGCAAGGGTGGAGAGAATGCGGCGGTGCTGATTGCGACTCGCCATCACTTGCACGCACCGCTGGTGACATCCGCCTTGAATCAGGGACGTCATGTGTTTGTGGAGAAGCCCCTGTGTTTGACCCGAGCTGAACTGGCTCAGATAGATGCGGTGATGGGCAGCACTGCTGGATCGGTGCAGGTCGGTTTCAACCGTCGTTTTGCACCCGCCAGTCTGGAGCTCAAAAAATGCATCGCGGGGGCGGCTGGACCGAAGAGCGCGAGCTTTCGCGTGATGGCAGGGAAGTTGGATCCTACCCACTGGTATTCCAATTACGCAGAGAGCGGTGGTCGGGTGCTGGGCGAGGCCTGTCACTTCTTTGATTACTTCTGCTTCCTGTTCGATTCAGCCCCGGTGCGCGTCAGTGCTCAGACGACCTGGCCGGCTACCGGCCGATTGCCCTTTCCGGACACGATCACGGCGCAGGTTGAATTTGCGGATGGATCGTCGGGACAGTTGATTTACTCGGCCGAAGGCGACACCTCCTGGCCCAAGGAGGAGTTGACCGTGTTCGGAGCGGGGTTTGTCGCCGGGCTTCAGAACTACCAGAAGCTTGTGCTCCATCGGGGGCGCAAGGAGAAGAGTTTCTCCTATCTATCCAAGGGGCATGCCGAGCAGATGGCCGAATGGGCCTCGTTTTTGCGAGGTGAGCGCAGCCATCCCCTGCCGTACGCGCTCTCGCGGCAGAGCATGTGCCTGACATTTGCGGCGTTGGAATCGATTCAGCAGGGCCGATCCATCGAGGTGAGGGACGGCCAGTGAAGGACCTCTCGTGGTACTGGCATCGGCTTCGGGCGATGAGCCCGGAGGAGATGTGGGCGCACGCGCGCAAGAAGTGGCTGCAGCGGACCGACCGTATGGGTCGATCGCCTCTGCCGCCTTTAGATTTCGGCAGCCCGTCCGGGTTCCCCGTGCTCCGGTCTCCGACGGAAGCTCCGGAGGAATTGCGGACGGCGGTTGAACAAGACGCTCGGGAAATCCTGGCCGGTCGCTGGCGTGCATTCGGCCACCTGGCCCTGCAGGTGGACGATCCCCCCCGCTGGCATCGGGATTACCTGGTGCAGCAGGACTTGACCACCACGGCTTCAGCTTTTGGGCTGAACCATCGAGCTCTTCCCAACGGAGCTGATGTCAAATTGATCTGGGAGTTGAGCCGATGGTATCAGCTCCTGCGGTTGGCACAGGCTGGGTATCTGCTGAGGGACGACCGGGCCGCGATGAAGTGTCTGGATTGGTTGGAGGACTGGCTCCGAAAGAACCCCCCCTTAGTGGGCTGGAACTGGACCAGCGCGCTGGAGGTGGGTATGCGCTTGATCCAGTTCACGTGGATCGACGCGCTTTTGGATCAAAGTTCGACCCGTGTTCGTGAGCGGCTGCATCAGCTGCGCGCGCAGGTCTTGGTGCCTCATGTTTCCTATGCGTGGCGCTACAAGTCCTTCGGCTCCTCAGCCAACAATCATTTGTTGGGCGAGTTGGTGGGCTTGATTTTGGCATTGGTTCGTTGGCCGGTGCTTGCCGAGGTGTCGACCTCCATCGACCGGCTCCAGCGGATCTGGGAGCGCGAGGTGCTCGCTCAGTTCGGCGCTGACGGCGGCAATCGCGAGCAGGCCCTCAACTATCAGCTTTTTTCCTTTGAGTTTTGTTGGCAGGCCCGACTGGCGTTGAAGGCTTTTGGCCGAACGATTTCTCCTGAAGTTGAGAGACGTTTGACCGGTGCCGCGCGGTTCTTCTGGGAGGTTCAGGTCCGTGAGGAACCCTGGGATTATGGGGATTCCGACAGCGCCTACGTGAGCCCGTTGTTCGCTCGAGATTCGAGTGTTGTGCCGGAGTGGGCGGGCTGGATGGAGCAGACGAGGATGGGACGCTCTTTGGGTTTTTGGCTGGGGGAGCCGCCTTCATTTGGGGTTCCATTGGGACGCGGAGCACAGCCGCCGCACACTCGGAAGGTGGGCGATTGGTGGGTTTATCCGGATGCCGGGATCGGGATTCAGGCCTCGGGTTTTTGGTGGTTGCGGTGGGATCTGTCGCCCCTGGGCTATCTTTCCACCGCGGCTCATGGACACTTGGATGCGCTGCATCTCTCGATCTGGCTTAAGGGGGTGGCGTTTGTGGTCGATCCAGGCACAGGAGCCTATTATGCCGACCCGAAATTGCGGGCCTGGCTGGCTTCACGCGATGCCCATAACGGCCCACATCCCATTGGTGTTCCTGAGTTTCCTCGGAGACTCGGTCCCTTCCTTTGGCAAAGCCACCATCAGCCGCCGGCGTGGGGGGCGAAGTCGGAGGGCAGCATTGAAGGTGTATTTGAAATCCCGGGTTGGCAAATGAGGCGCCAGATCTCCAGTCAGCCGGACGGATCGGGTTGGTGCGTCTCGGATTCGTGTGTTCAAAAGGACGGCGGCAGCTGCGCCTTTTCCGTTCGATGGCAGTTTGCACCTGGGTGCACCGTGCGCCGGGAAAGCGATCGTGAGTTTATCCTTCGGCGCCAGGATCGGGAGGTTCGTGTGGTGCTTGGTTCAGGGTGGCAAAGCGTTGAGCTAGTGGAGCTGGGGGACCTGAACTCTGGTTCAAGCTCGGTTGTCTCCGGTCCCGGCACTGTTTCTCAGGCGTTTCGGAAAACGGAACGGGCTCCTTTTCTTTTGCTGACCGCCCCGCCCGCAGGGGACAATTCTTGTGTTTTTACCACTACTTTTCTAGCTTCCATCTCTTCATGAAGATCAGCATTTTTGGCCTTGGATATGTGGGTGCCGTGACGGCGGGCTGTTTGGCCGGCCAAGGGCATAGCATTGTGGGAGTCGACGTGAGTTCGGCCAAAGTGGAGGCCTTGAACGCAGGCGTGGCGCCGATTATCGAGCCCGGGCTGCCTGAGCTTCTGAAGGCGGCGCGGACGGCCGGGCTGCTTCGGGCAACCACCAGCTGCTCTGACGCCCTCTTGGCCACTGAGGCGTCGATTGTGTGTGTCGGGACACCGTCCGCGTTGTCGGGGTCCCTTGACCTTAGCTTCGTTCGCGGAGTTCTCGCAGAAATGGGAGCGGTGCTTCGGAAGCTAAGCAAGCCGCACACCCTGGTGCTTCGGAGCACCATGCTTCCGGGCAGCACCCAGGCCTTGGTGGACGAGATTCTGGGCGATTTGGAGCAGTCCGGGATGCTGCAGATTTTTTATTATCCCGAGTTCTTGCGCGAGAGCACCGCTGTTTCTGATTTCGAGCATCCCTCCTTAGCCGTCGTCGGCTCACGCACGGGAGCCCGACCGCCTGAGGACTTGATGAAATCGCTGTTTGGACCCGAGGCGGCAGTGGTGAACTGGCCCACGGCGGAAATGATCAAGTACGCCTGCAATGCGTTCCATGCTACGAAGATCACCTTTGCGAATGAAATCGGCCGCTTGGGCAAGCAGCTTCACATCGATGCCCGTGCGGTCATGGAACTCCTCTGCCGAGACACTAAGCTGAACCTGTCCCCCTACTACATGAAACCGGGTAACCCGTTTGGCGGGTCCTGCCTTCCGAAGGACGTCCGAGCGCTGACCCAATGCGGCCGTTTGGAAGGCGTCTCGCTTCCTTTGCTGGAGAGCTTGCTTCCCAGCAACGAACGGCACCTGCAGAGCCTGCTCACGCTGATCATGGAATCGGGGGCGTCCGAGGTTGTGATTTTGGGTTTGTCCTTTAAATCAAACACGGATGATTTGCGCGAAAGCTCGATGGTGGAGGTGGCGCAGACGCTTTTGGGACGCGGGTATCAGGTGCGCATCTATGATCCGGCCCTAAACCTGGCGGCCCTGGTTGGCAGCAACAAGCGAGTCATCGATACCCGGATGCCTCATCTGGCTTCGTTACTGCGTTCGGATTTGGCTGCCGCGCTGGGTTCCGGTGGATTTGTGGTGGCTGCGCAGAAGTGTGCCACCTTGGACGAGCTGAAGCCGCATCTGACGGCTAAACACTCGATTCTCGACGTGAACGGCTGGAAGGAGCTGCGGGCTCTCGATGTGCCGTATCAGGGATTTTGTTGGTGAGTGATGAGGGAACGGAACTGACATGGATTCTCAAGCTCACCAGCCGCAGAAGCGGGAGACCGTTCTGATTATCGTGGAGAACCTGCCGGTGCCTTTGGATCGCCGGGTATGGCAGGAGTCCTGCGCCCTTCGAGACGCGGGTTACCAGGTGGTCGTCATCTGCCCGAAGATGCGCGGTTACGTGAAGGCGGAAGAGGTTCTCGACGGCATTCAGATCTATCGGCATTGGATTAGCGATGAAGCGGGTGGACTTCTGGGTTTTATCGGGGAGTATGCTTCGGCGTTGCTGGGAGAGCTTCGCCTGACCTGCAAGGCTTGGTGGCGCCACCGTTTTAAGCTCATTCATCTCTGCAATCCGCCCGATTTGCTCTTCTTGGTTGCATGGCCGTTCCGACTCCTCTTTGGGGTGAAAGTGATCTACGATGTTCATGATGCCTGGCCGGAGATGTTCGAAGCCAAGTTTCAACGTCGCGGTTTGCTCTATTGGGCGGTTCGCATGGCCGAGCGTTTGACTTACGCCTGCGCCGACACCGTGCTGGCTACGAATCAATCCGTTCGCGGGATCGCGCTGGATCGTGGTGGCAAAGGCGCTGATGAGGTTTTTATCGTTCGAACTGCTCCGAAGATAGCCGTTCATCAAGCCACCCCGGATCCCGGCCTGCGGAAGGGAAAGACGTTTTTGGTTGGATACGTCGGAGTGATGGGGGATGCGGATGGGCTGCAGTACCTCCTCGAGGCGGCCGATCACCTGATTCGGGTGATGGGGCGGACCGATATCCATTTTCTTTTAATGGGAACGGGCCCGGAACATGCTAAGTTGGTCACCCTGCGTGATCGCCTGGGGTTACAGCAGCATGTCGACCTGCCGGGACGAGTGACCAACGAGTTCTTGTTTTCGGCGTTGAGGACCATCGATTTGGGTGTCTCTTGTGATCCCATTAATCCCTACAATGATCATTGCACGATGAACAAAGTCCTGGAGTACATGGCCTTTGGAAAGGCTCAAGTGCTTTTTGATCTGAAGGAGGGTAGGTTCTCGGCGGGTGAGGCGGCGGTTTATGTCAGCGAAAACTCGCCGATTAGATTAGCGGAAGCCATCGCCGGCGTGTTGGATGATGGAGCCAGTCGGGATCGGATGGCGGCAGCAGGGTTGGAGCGGTTTCGAACCGAACTCAATTGGGAAAAATCGGTGGAACAGCTTCTGATTGCGTATCATCGGACTTTGGCTACCTCTCTTTGAACGGAGAGGGGGTAACCATGTTCCAATCCGGGTATTATTGTGACGTATTATGTCTGAAGAACCGAAAAGTTTGGCAGAGGATTTGCAAAAAATCCCGGTTGAGTTAAAGCGCTTTTCCCAAGCGCTACCCGATAAGCTCCTGTTCCTGCTCCTCTTCGCGGGGTGGGTTGTTTTGTTCCATTTATTGGGCAATTCCACTCAAGGATATGTGAAGGAGACGTCCTTGTTCGGTTGGATGCACTACGTGTTCACGACTTCGGAGGGTGACGAACTGGGGCTTTATATGCCAGCGATCGTGTTGGCTTTGGCCTATTGGAAGCGCGAGCAGCTGATCGCCGTGAGAAAGTCTAGGTGGTGGCCGGCGCTTCTCTTGGTTTTGGCAGGGTTGGCCATTCACGTGGTGGGTTACGTGGTTCAGCAGTCCCGGGTCTCGATCGTCGGATTCTTCATTGGGCTCTACGGCATCACGGGTCTGGTCTGGGGCTGGCGTTGGCTCTTGGCCACGTTCTTCCCTTTCTGCCTCTTCGTCTTCTGCGTTCCCTTAGCCACGGAAACGGAGCGAATTACCCTTCCGCTCCGTTTGTATGCGACGCAGATCACTGCGTTTACGTGTCGCACTATCCTAGGTATCAATGTCTTAAGTGATGGGACTCAGCTGTTTGACCCTCAAGGCAGGTACCAGTACGACATCGCTGCGGCGTGCAGCGGCATCAAGAGCCTCACGGCCACGGTGGCAATTTCGCTTATCGGAGGGTTCGTCTTTTTCCGGGCGCCATGGCGGCGTTTGGTCACGTTTTTGTCGGCGTTTCCCCTGGCAGTGTTGGGTAATGCCATCCGCCTGGTAGCCATCGTGGTGGCGTCCGAAGCGTTTGGACCTCTGGCTGGAAAGTACGTTCACGACAGCAGTTGGCTCAGTTTGCTTCCCTATGTGCCGGCGATTGGTGGTTTGGTGCTTTTGGTTAAGCTCCTCCAGGAGAAGGAATTGCCTGGCGCATCCGCTCCTGTGGCCCCGCCCCCTCCGGTGCCCGAGCCGATCCCCGTCCGGTCCTCCTTTGGCCGGCAAGGGGCCTTCGCACTCGTCTCCGTGTGGCTGGCGGTGGCGGCTACAGGGGTCTTTATTGACAAATTGCGCAATAATCAGCGCATGGGACGTCCGGGGCTTAAAGTGGTGAGCGTGCCCTCCTTGGATGTGAAGGGAAACCCGATTGGAACCAACAGCGTCTACCTGCCGGAAAAGGTTTTGTCCTTTGACAGCCGTCCGATGCCGGTGGCGCAGATGGTTTTGGATCTGCTGCCCAAAGACACGACCTACGGGCAGCGGCTGTATCAGTCGGCAGATGGGATGTATGTCTCGACGTCCGTGGTGCTGATGGGGAGCGATCGAAGCAGCATTCACAAGCCTCAAATCTGTTTGGTGGCTCAGGGGTGGAAGATTGACAGGTCTCAGGCAACTCACCTGGTGATTGACCGGCCTACCCGTTACGAACTGCCTGTGATGCGACTAGATTTGAGCAAGGAGCGCCAACAAGCGGATGGATCCAAGGATCGGGTTCGTGGAATCTACCTCTATTGGTTTGTCTCCCAGGACCAGTTGACGGCGGATCATTTGGATCGGCAATGGTGGATGGCTCGGGACCTTTTGACGCAAGGACTATTGCAACGTTGGGCCTATGTCACCTATTTTGCGGAGTGCCCGCCTGGGCTTGAGCAGGTCACCTTCGAACGGCTCAAGAACCTAGTTTCAGAGTCGGTACCGCTCTTTCAGGAAGTTCAGGGCAGGCCTCTGGCAGGTGTGTCTGATTCTCAGTCTGGAGACCTTGTTCAGCGGGATGCTGGGCCTGTTTTTCAGGAGAGCGTGAGGTGATGGGTGTCGGTGATTCAGCTGCGATGGTCACATTGAGTAAGTAGTATTTGCCATGCTCCGCGGTAATCAACAGTTTCGCACTCAGGTGCATCAGTGGAAGGACGCTCTGCTCTTTGGGTTTGCCCTGTGGCTTACCCATTTGCTGTGGCAGCCCTGGCATCCGATTTTCTTCGACGACCGATCTATCGAGACCTTCGATAGATTTGTTTGGCTTCTACTCATCATCATCCCGGGTGCGCCGTTGATCTTCGAATCGATCGGCTTCTACCAGCGCCCGGTGACAGGGCCGCGAAAAGACGTGTATCTGACCATGGCCAAGGGCTGTGTGTACATTACGTTGGGGCTGATTTTGGCCTTGTGGGCCTTCAAGACCGTGCTTCCCCGCGTGGTGTTGTTTCTCTACGGATTTGTGAGTTTCGGCCTGATGGTTGCGAGCGAGGAGATTAGTCGCTTTATCATCCGGAGCCGTTACGGCCAAGCACAGTTCAAACGTCGCTTTATCCTGGTGGGTACCTCTGAGGATATCGCGAACCTGAGATCGGACATCAGCACGACCAAGTTTGATGGACTTGAGATCGTCGCCCAAACCGACCTTAAAGAGGGAGGTGTTGCGAAGCTCGTTGAGCTGCTCCATGAGAAAGTGCCCAACGGGGTGATCCTTGCCGCCCAACACACTTACTTTGGTGATATCGAGGCGGCGATCCAAGCCTGTGAGTTGGAGGGTATTGAAGTTTGGCTGCTAGCTGATTTCTTCAAGCCTCAAATCTCGCAAACCACCCTCGATGACTTTCGGGGACGCCCGGTGCTCGTGTTTCGATCGGCCCCGGATGACTCCTGGCCTCGGCTAATCAAGGTGGGTATGGACACCTGCTCCGCAGGTCTGGCTTTGATCCTTCTTTCGCCTCTTTTTCTGGTGGTTGCCCTGCTGATTCGGATGACCTCGAAGGGCCCGGTCTTCTTCCGTCAGCTTCGTTGTGGGCTCAACGGACAGCCTTTCTCGATGTATAAGTTTAGATCGATGGTCACCGACGCGGAGCAGCGTAAGCATGAGTTGGCCGCTTTCAATGAGATGGATGGTCCAGTCTTCAAAGTGAGCCATGATCCTCGGGTCACCCCCGTCGGCCGGTGGCTGCGAAAGTTCAGCATCGACGAGCTTCCCCAGCTTTACAATGTCCTGAGGGGTGAGATGAGCTTGGTGGGGCCGCGGCCACTGCCGATCGACGAAGTGCGGCGTTTCGATGATTTGGCTCATCGCCGACGGCTGAGTGTGAAGCCTGGCCTCACTTGCTTGTGGCAGATCAAGGGCCGCAACAATGTGACGAACTTCCGAGAGTGGGTCAGATTGGACCTGGAGTATATCGACAACTGGTCTATCTGGCTCGATCTGAAGATCCTCTTTATGACCATCCCGGTGGTGCTTCGGGGGACCGGCGCGAAGTAGTCGTTGCTCAAGGAACCCCCGCGCCTGCCGAAAACAATTGCATGGCAACATCAAACCGTTCGGCGCGTCAGACGAAGTTGACCTCGGTCGTTACCGGAGGTGCGGGATTTCTTGGTTCGCATCTCGTAGACTATCTGTTGGACCGCGGCCATCGCGTGGTTGCCATCGACAACCTGGTGACCGGGTCGGTGGACAATATCGCTCACTTGGCGGGGAACAGTAATTTTCACTTCATCGAGCAGGACGTCACGGAGTTCCTCTATCTGGCCGGCCCCGTGGATTATCTTTGGCACTTCGCCTCTCCGGCCAGCCCGATTGACTATCTTGAGCTACCCATCCAAACCCTTAAGGTTGGCTCGCTTGGGACCCACAAGGCACTTGGCCTGGCAAAGGAGAAAGGGGCTCGATTTTTACTGGCTTCCACCTCCGAGGTCTATGGGGACCCTTTGGTGCATCCCCAACCCGAGACCTACTGGGGCAATGTGAACCCCATTGGTCCGCGCGGGTGCTATGATGAGGCCAAGCGATTTGCCGAGGCTTTGGTGACCGCCTATCGAAAGCAGCACCGCTTGGAGACTCGCATCGTCCGCATCTTTAACACCTATGGTCCTCGAATGCGACTGCGCGATGGCCGGGTGGTGCCCGCCTTCATTAGCCAGGCCCTTAAAAACAAGCCGATCACTGTGTTTGGCGATGGCAGTCAAACCCGGAGCTTTTGCTACTGTTCCGACCTGATCGAGGGTATCTATCGATTGATGATGGGATCGGCACCCGGCCCCGTGAACATAGGGAATCCTACCGAGATGACCATGTTGCAGTTTGCCGAGGCCACCATCCGGGCTACCCGGTCGAGCAGTCGGATTGTTCATCGCCCTCTCCCTCAGGATGACCCGAAGCAGCGAAAGCCGGATATTCGGTTGGCTCGCACGCTTCTCAAGTGGGAACCCAAGGTGGGTCTCGCTGAAGGGCTCAAGCAAACGATTAAATATTTTCGTTCTAAGGTTTAGCCCACCGGTTTTCCCGTCCAAAGCCCGAGCGGCTCGGTCTGCTCGGGCTTTTTTATTTTGGCTCCATCCCCACTCGCCTCCTCTTTCTTCGCACGTGATTCGACTCCCTTAGCCTGCTGGTGACCGGGATGCTTCGGCTCTAAGGGCAGTCCGCATTGAGGGAGTTATACCCAGGCCATCCTGCCAACGGACCCTCCGGAAAGTTCTCTTTGCCGGTCGGTTAGGGAGTTATTCACAAGTTATACCCATGGCGTCTCGTGTCAGACAAACGGAGGAGGGGCGGGGTCGGACCAGAGGGTTATGCGATCTCTAACGCTTCAAGTGCCGTGGTATCAGGTGGTCCAGAAAAGTTTTCTCGTGACGTTTGTGGGTCGCCTCTGTCTGTATCGGCGGAATCCTGATTGGCGAAGTGTAGACCTGTCCGCCGGGCTGATTTCCGCTGTGTCGGCGGAAGTTTTCATTTGACCCGACGGGTCTGATCCAGTATTTCGCACGAGCTTCCGGCGATAGTGCAATTTCAGAGAGAGTCGTTTTCGGCTCTTGTGGGGCGCTTTCGCTGGGCTGACGACGATGCTTACATCAAAGTCCTTTCTTGCGGTAGATTTTGGCGCAACGACGCTGAAGCTGGCTGAGTTCGAAGTGAACGAAGCTGGTGGTTTGCGTTTGCGCAAATATGGCTTTGCTGCTCTGGGTGAGGAGAGCTTCAATGACAAAGCGCGTCCAGCCTTGCTACAGAGCAAGCTCCAGGCCCTTTACCAGGAGAAGCAGTTCGGATCTAACCGCATTAACGTTTGTGCTCCGGGCTTTCAAACGTTCTCGAAATTTGTTCGCCTGCCTCCGGTCGACACCTCGAAGGTGACCCAGATCATCAAGTACGAGGCTCAGCAAAACGTGCCATTCCCGCTGGAGGAGGTTGTTTGGGACTACCAGATCATCGGGACCACCAGCACGGGCGAGCTTGAAGTCTTGCTCGTGGCGATCAAGAACGACGTCGTCGAAGGGCTCTTTGGTGTGGCTGAAGCGGCCGGCCTTAGGCTGCAGTTGGCGGATGTGTCGCCGGCTGCGCTGTGTAATGCCTTTCGGTATAATTACGGGGATCAGGAAGGCTGCTCGATGCTCCTCGATATCGGGGCCAAGACCTGCAATTTGCTCTTTTTCGATAAGGGCCAGGTTTATTCCCGAGGCATCAACATCGGTGCGAACTCGATCACGACGGATTTTCTCAGAGAGGCGAAGTTGCCCTATGATGAAGCGGAGCGGCTCAAGATTCAGGAAGGATTCGTAGGATTGGGGGGTGCTTACGCGGAGCCGGAGAATCCCAATCAGGCGGCTATCTCGAAGATTGCGCGTCAGTTCATGACGCGGCTTCACATTCAGGTCAATCAGACCATTCAGTTTTACCGCACTCAGCAAGGGGGCAGCGCTCCCCAGCGGTTGTTCCTGTCGGGTGGGGCTTCGATCATGCCCTATACCCGCGAGTTCTTTACCGAGAAGCTGAACATCCCTGTCGATTACTTCAACCCTCTTCGAAACGTCGAGATTGACCCGTCCTTGGACTTGGATGAGTTGGCTAAGGTGGCTCACTCACTCGGTGAGACGGTGGGGTTGGGGCTGCGAAATCTGGCTCACTGCCCCGTTGAGTTGAATCTGATGCCCGAGAGTTCGCTCACGCGGCAGCGATTTGCCCAGAAGAAGCCCTATTTCATCGCTTCGGCTCTAGGCTTGGCCTTGATCGTGTTCACCATTGGCTTCTTTTACGAGAAAACCTCCCAGCAAAAGGCCCAGACCCTCGAGGATCTGCGGCAGAAGCTGAAGCCGATGGAAGCTTCTAAAGCGCAACTATCGAAGGCGGAGGACAATCTCAAGAAGACCCAGACCTTGGCGGATGCTCATCTGGCCTGGTTGGAGGATCGTCATTACTGGTCTCAGATGTTGGGTGAAGTCCGACGCGCTTTTCGCGAGACGGAGGAAAAGGCTCCGGAGATCCTAGCCGCGGCCGGTGTTGAGGCCTCGATGTGGGTGGAGAAGATGGCTCCCGTGATGGCGGATCCGTTGCCCATGGAGGGTCTGGCGACTCCGGCTGAAGGGGAACCAGTGGTGGATCCATCAGCAGCTCCGCCGGACACCTCCGGTGTTAAAGTCCGTGCCGGAAGAAGGGGGCCTCCTAGCGAGACGCCTTCACCGAGTCAGGTTCAGTCCATTCTCCTAAGCTGTCGCGGGTTGAACCTCAACCAGACCGTAAAACCTTCCGCTAATTTCGAGCTGGCCTCGGCCTTGGCTCAGAAATTGGTGGCTAGTTCGAATTTGTTTACTACTAACACCGCTCTGTCGGGACGTTTGGAGGTGGATGACCGTGGAACGAATGCCGGTCTCTTCTTTACGTTCGAACTGACGTTGAAGCTGGCGAAGCCTTTGGACCTGTAATTGATATGCTTTGGCTCAAGCGCAATTTGATTTTCGCTCTCTCCCTGGTGGTGGCGGTAGGATTGTTCCTTTTTGGCAGCTACTACTTGTTCTCCAAATGGAGCGAGAATTCAGAAGTCCAAAAACAGCTCGAGGAAACAGACGCCTCGCTCAAAAAGATTTACGATCTAAAGTCGACCTCTCCGACGGCGACCAACATCATGATCCTGCGTCAGCAGGACGCGGAGCTGAAAACGTTTTTGACCAACGTGATGGCGGCTCGAAAGCCGCTGGACTTCGATGCCAAGATCAGTTCTGCGAACTTCAAAACTCTTTTGGACAACAGTTTGGCTCAGTTGAACCGTCAGGCTGACCAAGCCAGGATTCCGGTGGCGCAGAAGGAGTTTGGCTTCTCCAATATCAAGCCGTTGGTCAGCTTTGCAGAGGGCAGCGTACCATTGCTCGCGGAGCAGTTGGCCGAGGTGAAGCTCATTTGCGGGATTCTCTTCCGATCCGAAATCAGCGCGCTCGAAAACTTGCGGCGGCAGGCGATCTCGAAGGATGACTTGGCGGCTGTCAGCTCGGTCGACTATCATGCGATTCCGAAGATGACCAATGATTTGACCGGCGAGATCAGCAGCTTTCACGTCGTCACGTTCACGGCCTTCAGCGAGTCGTTGGCCTCGGTGCTTGAGAACGTCGAACGCAGCCCTGAGGCCTTGTCCGTGCGACTGCTCTCGGTGCTGCCCGCTGCGCCCGGTAAGCCTGGTGCGGGTCCTGCGGCCAGTGGTCCGTTCATCCCTGTGAACTCGGGGGCTCCGGCCGGTGCGGCTCAGCGTGGGCAGCCGCGACCTGGTGGGCCGGGTGCGGCAGCCGCGAATCAAACTCGACGATTGGAGACTCTCGCGGATGAGAAGGCATTCCGGGTGTCGATGCTGCTTGAAGTGACCAAGGCCGCGCCGCCGGCGGAATAGTATTCCACATGGAAAAAGTTAAAAAATTAGTCGAGCTAGCCAAGGCCAACTACGAGAAGGCTATTCTCGTTCTTGTCGTGCTGATTTTGGCGGTGGCGGTCGGCTTCCTGTATTGGCTCAGCGGAGAGGAACAGAAGAAAGCCAACGAGACCACCGGCAACTATGTTCGCAAAAAGCTGAACCCGCCGCCGGCCCTGGACATGGCGGCGTATGACCAGGGGCTCAAAGTGGCGCTCAACCCGCCGCGCGTTGATTTTGGTCTGCCCCACAAGCTGTTCAATCCGGTGAAGTGGATGCGCGGCCAGGATGGAAAGTTGATCGTGGATAGGTCTGGTAAATCGGTCGGTCCGGAAGCCTTGAAGATCGATTCCATCAAGCCTTTGAATCTGGTGGTGCGGCTCGTGAGCGCCTCTAACGACTCCGGCACTGCGGGAGGAGCGTCCTACGTTGTTGAGTTGATGGCGGAGGCGGCCGATCGACCAGAGTTTAGAAAACCGAGGCCGTTTACCATGAAGTTGGACGAAAAAATCCGCATGCCCGGCGGAACGGCCAGGAATCCGAATCAGCTATGGCTTCGTGAAGTGAAGGGTAAGGCAGAAGATCCCGATGGCTTGGTGTTTGAATTGACGGAAACAAAGGAACGGATCTCGGTGGCCAAGGACAAGGCCTTTGTTCGAGCTGAGGCGTATGTTGCGGAGTTGAGTTATCCGCCGGAGGGTCGCCAGTATAAAGGGCTCCGACGGGACGCATTCATCGGCTTTGGCGGCGAGGACTACAAAATCGTTGAAATCACAGAAAACGAGGTGGTAGTCTCCAATCGCTTAAACGAAAAGAAAACCAGACTCAAACGCACCCCCTAAGTGAGGTGCTTTTGTTTTTAAACAGAAGACGGGAAAGCACATGTTCAGCACGTTTAGATTCTTGGTTGGTGTCACAGCCGCTTGGCTGGCACTTTGTCCTCCAGCTTTCGCTCAGTCCTCGGGCTCAGCGATCGACGAAGCGACAAAGGAAAGCATAAGACGGCAGGCTGCCAAGGTGGATGTCCGGGCCAAAATCGCCAAGGCCCAGGAGGCTGAAAAAGCCGGCAAGTTTGCCGAGGCTTACCGCCTTTATGAGGATTGTCTGCTCCAACTCAAAACCGTTAACAACGGTGTTGAGGCGGAGTATGCCGAGGTGAAATCCGGCATGGGGCTGAGCCGCCTGCAGGTTGCGCAGCAAGCGCAGCGCGGCGGTGATTTGCTCGAGGCGGAGAAGCAAGTGGACCGGGTCCTCATTGTGGACCCGGACAACAAGGCCGCCCAGGAGTTCAGGCGCAATCTCGACAAGGTTAAGGCGCAGGTAGCGGGTAAGATGCCCAGCCCTGAGGCGTTGGCCATGCTGCCGGAGATCAAAGAGCAGCAGCTGAAACAAGGCACCAAGCTCCAGGACGCCAAAGTGCTGATCGAGGCCGGGCGCCTCAAGGAAGCGGAAGCCAAGCTGAATGAGATTCTCGCGGCCGATGCCAACAACCAGGGAGCATACTATTACCTGAACGTGATTCGGGAGCAGCGCCACTCCGGAGAGATTCTCAAGCGTGAGGGATGGTTCCGCGATCAGTTTGCCGAAGTAACGCGGGAATGGATGGATCCCAACACCCGAAACTCTCTGCCTCAGCCTAATGGCTACGCCCGCACGAACATGGTGCATACCAGTCGGGCCCGCCAAATGATCTTCTCGAAACTGAGCCGTATCACGCTTAACGAGATGAAGTTTGAGTCCAAGAACCTCTCCGAGGTTATCAAGGATCTGTTCAACGAGTCGCAGAAGCGCGATCCGGATCGCACGGGCGTCAATATGCTGCTCGCGCCGAACATCGATCTACCGGTCGCGGTGCCTCAGTTAGATGCTAACGGCACCCCGATTCCCACACCCGCGGCCGATTCCGCTCCCTTGTTGAGCGATGTTATCATCAATGTGCCGACTCCGTTGCGTGGGATCACTCTGGCGGAGATGCTGGACGCCATCATCAAAGTCGCGGATCGCCCTATCAAATACTCGGTGGAAGACTATGCTATTGTGTTCTCGTTCCGTAGTCGCGAACCGGAGCAGTTGTTCACTCGGACTTTCAAAGTGGATCCGAACTCATTCCGTCAAGGTCTTGAATCGGTGACCGCGGCCTCCTTCGGCAGTGAAGGTGGGCAGGGTGGTAGCGGTGGCGGTGGCGGCGGTGGTGGTGGTAGCCGAGGTGGTGGTGGCGGCAGCCGGGGCGGTGGTGGCGGTGGCGGCCAGGGTGGTCAGCAGCAGGCTCAGGAGCAATTTGGAGCGAGCTTTGCGGGAATTAACATTGCGCCCACCGGTGCGGGTGGCGGTGCAGGCGGCGGTGGCGGCGGTGCCGCCGGTATCCCCAGTGATCCTCAGACCTACCGTGGTGAGTTGGGTAGCTCTGGTGTTACCTTCCTGACTCGGCCGGCCTACACGCAAGTGATTGGGGAAACGGTTCGCAATTTCTTCACGGCCGCAGGGGTCACTTTGTTGCCACCGAAGCAGCTCTTCTACAACGACCGTAACGGACTGCTGATGGTTCGGGCCACTTTAGCCGACCTAGACATCATTGAGCAGGCCGTTCAGATTCTGAGCGTTCCTCCTCCTCAGCTCTCGATCAAAGCTCGCTTTGCGGAAGTGAACCTCAGCCAGAATAAGGCTTTGGGCTTTGACTGGATGCTTGGGAATACGCTGGTGGGCGATGGTAAGATGGGGCTCCAGGGCGGAACGGCTCCCACCTACTCCGGAACGCCTACCGCGGCTAATCCGATCGGTAGCTTTCCTTTCCCTGGGTTTGGAAGTGGGGTGTCGCCTAGCGCGAATGATGGCTTGCTAACCAGCGGCCTTCGCCAGGATACAACTCCGACGCTAGGAACGTTCACGGGCATCCTTACTGATCCGCAGTTCCGAGTCGCCATCAAGGCCTTGGAGCAGCGGGGTGGCATCAACGTGCTGAACGCTCCCGAGGTCGTCACGGTGAGTTCTCGGCAGACCCAGATCAAGGCTGTCGACGTGAAGTTCGTCGTTACCGACATCGACCTGAACCAAACCGGTTCGGGCGGCGGTGGTGGTGGCACGGGGGGAGTCAACGTGAACAGTGGCGGTCAGGGTGGTGTCGCTTCAGCCATTCAGCCAATCGCGACCCCGACGGAACTAGGGCCCATCCTGGACGTCATTCCCTATGTTTCCGCGGACGGCTACACGATCCAGATGACCATCATCCCGACCTTGAAGGAATTCGTAGGATATGACTTTGAAACAGCCCAGCAGTTCCAAGTTCGTGCGACTTCGGTCGGAACGACTGCGGTGCCTACGCTGAGCCAGCCTATTCCCTTGCCGCAATTCCGATTGCGCCAGGTTGCAACCACCGCGGTGGTGTGGGATGGTCAAACCGTGGTGCTCGGTGGTTTGATTTCCGAAAGTGAGACCAAGACGAAGGACAAAGTGCCGTTCTTGGGTGATCTTCCGCTCTTTGGGCGTTTGTTCCGAAGCGAGAGCAATATCTCGGACAAGAAAAACCTCATGATCTTTGTGACCCCGACCATTATTGATCCGGCTGGAAATCGGGTTCACTCCGAGGAAGAAATGCCTTTTGCGAAGAACGGCATTCCGAGCCAGACACCAACCGCCGTTGCTCAATCGGGCAGCTCGGTGAAGTAATAAGGCAGTCTTGACCTCACAACCGTTGCTTAGCGTTATGCCTCGTTCGACAAAGTCTGCGTCTGTTCACCGGCTGGCCGTGCTGATTGCTCTAGTGCTCACGGCAGGACTGGCAAGGGCCCAATCGCTCAGCCCGGTAGGAGATGAGTACCCATTAGTGGGTAGCTACGTCGGCGACCAGATGTTCAGTGCTGGGGCGTACCAAGGGAATTACGGTTTCGTGGTGTGGCAGGATAGTGCAGCGGACGGTAAGGGCTCGGGAATCGTAGCTCGCCAATTGTCCGCCGGATTCTCCGCCGCTCTTTCCCCCGCTTTTCGGGTCAACCAACTCAACGCCGGTGACCAGGAAAAGCCCAAGGTGGGGCTTTTCGCGGATGGTTCGGCGGTTTTTTGTTGGGATGGAGGAGAGCCGGGGCGGCACAAGATCTACGCGCGGTTCCTGAGCAAGAAGGGTATCTTCTCGGCGGCCGAGACCGTGGTGAGCCAATCCACCACTCAAGAGAGCTTGGACGTTGGGGTGTCTGTGCTGAAGAACGGTAATGCTGTTCTGGTATGGTCCACGTTTGGAGCCGATGGTGATCTTCAAGGTGTGTTTGGTCGGATCGTCGATTCAACCGGTAAGTTTCTAGGGGGAATCTTCCAGGTGAACGAGTTTTCGGCATTCAACCAAAGGAACTCCGACGTTACAGCGTTGGACAATGGTGGGTTTGCGGTCTGCTGGATATCCGAGCAGCAGCGGTTCGCGGCTAACGAGGGACGTGGTTTGGCCAGTATCGATACCTACGCTCGGGTGTTCAGTTCCACGGGCGAGCCAATGACCGGCGAGTTTAGAGTGAATCGATCGAACAGCCATTGTGCCAACCCCAGTTTGTCCTCGACCGAAGGGGGCCAACTGATTGTGGCTTGGTCTGAGAGGTCATCCATTCGCAGCAACGGCTGGGAGATTGTGACTTCCACGGTGAGTTTGGACGGCGTTACTGTCAGAGAACCCTCCGTGCTGAACACGTATGCGCGCGGCAACCAAATTGTGCCTAGCATCACCCGCTTAGGTGCACTTCATTTAGTTACCTGGACCTCCACGGGCCAGGATGGGAGCCAAAACGGGGTGTATGCACGTTATCTGCGTGGGGGTGTGGCGAGCGGCGACGAATTCCGCGTGAATTCCTGGACACCTTCATCACAAGTTCAACCCGTCGCCATTTCGGACGGGGTGAGTCAGGCGGCCATCGTTTTCTCCACGTTCCTAGATCGTCGCGGCTTTGACTTACATGCCCAGCGCTATTCCGCAGTGTCCACCGTGCCGCAACCTGAGGCGCCCTTTGTCGGGGCGAGCAGCCTTCGCTCGTTGCAAGCCAGTTGGCCCGCTTTGACCGGTTACGATTTGGCCCACTATGAGCTTTCAGTGGATGGAAACGCTGGTTTGATTGTGGATAGGAATCACTACTCGGTGGAAGGTTTAGTGCCGGGGTCTACCCACCAGTTCAAGCTTCGTTATATTCTCAAGAACGGCGAACAGTCGCTTTGGTCGGCATCCGCCGCGGGTCGGGTGTGGGGTGAAGACACAAATGGAGATGGTATTCCCGATGATTGGCAGACGATCTACTGGGGTTCTGATGCTGGCAATTGGGCGGACGCTGCAGCGGATAGCGATGGCGACGGTGCCTCCAATTTGAGTGAGTTCCGAGCGGGAACGCTGCCCTTGGATGGGCAGAGTGTGCTCAAACTTGGGGTAGCCCACAGAGCTCACGCGACGGTTCTTACTTGGAACACTGTTCCCGGCTACGTTTATCAGGTCCAGGTGGCGGAGGGGTTGCCGGCCGTCTGGAAGGATCTCGGGACCGTTCGCTTCGCTCGAGAGACATCCGACTCGGTGAGGATAGATCAGCAGGGTGCGTCCAATTTGTACCGGGTAGTACGCCTGCAGTAGAAAGCCAAGTTTCAAAGAAAATGAATTTCGCGCGCTCAGTCCTATTGGCGATCGTCGGTTTGCTTGCTTCAAGTCAGGCCCAGGGATTTACGTTCATAGGCCCCTTTAAACCGTGGATGGTCGAGGCCATTGGTTACCAGGTCAACAGCCAGGATGGCGGACCGCTGCCTCCGGACGAAGGTTTCCGTTGGAACACACCAACGATCTACTACGCATTTGACCGCTCGTTCATCGAGTACTTCGGTACCAACGGGGTTGCCGCCGTGGAAAGCGCTCTGAAAGTCTATTCTGATCTGCCTGCATTCGGTTCGATGTCGACGGATCTATCGGAGTATCCTCTGAATACCCGTGGCCTGAACTTTTCCGCACGGCAGACCGGTCTGATCGATCTCAAGTCGCAGACCATGGGGTTGATGATGCAGCAATTGGGCGTTGGGGCGGCTGAGCACTTCGTTTGGAGCATCAAGTCTAGGGTGGTGCGGAACCAGGTTACCAACTACACGGTCGTCAAATATAATTACGATCCCGTGACGTTGCGTCCTTCCAGCTACGTGAACGGTGCCCTTTATACTTACGAAATCTACGACCCACTGACGCTTCCTGACAACACGACGGCCGCGCTGGCTGGCGAGATCAAGGTGAGCGACCTTCGGACCCGAGGGTACAGCTCGGTTGCTAACTCGACCGCTGACGGCGGAGATACCGTGGTCTCTGTGGAACAAGATCCAGTCACCGGGACAATGGTATCTGCCAGTGGAGAATTGCTCTCTGGACAATATTTCTTTGGTCTGACCCGCGATGACGTAGGTGGTTTGCGCCGGCTGTACAGCTCGCAAAACCTGGCGGTTGAGAATCTATACCCCGGCGCCATCGTGTCCGGTGGGGCCAGTGTCGTGGGAGGCAATCCGTGGGAGGTCACCACACTGACGAACACGATCATTGGGACCAATGTGTTGGGGACGAACACTTCCATTGCGTTGCGGCCAGGTCTGGGCAAGCTGAAGTTTAGTCGAGTCAACTATGACTCGATCGTAGGTCAGGCCTTTAATCCATTCGTGGTGAATTACAACGAAACGATCATCCTCAACTTCCGGCAGGTTTCACGTCGGGTTAGCCGGCTGGTGACCCAGCCTGATATTTTGTTCTCAGCGAGAGATATCGGCACCTCTCCCACGGGTTTGCCCTTTGCTTTCAGTGTCACCCAACCCAGTTCTTGGACTGCGAACGCCGCTCTCAACACGCATAGCGGCGTAGGTGGTGGTGGCGGTGATGGCACGGGGCCGATCGGCCCGGGGGTGATTAGCGGTACGGTGGAAGTGGCCTTCACCAGCCTCTATCCCGCCTTCGTTAACATCAATCCAGGCGACATCGCCGAAACGGCTCCGGTTGCCGCTTGGGGTTCGTATGACGGCTCTCCCACGCCTCCGGTGGTGTATCCTTTTTACGGAGGAACCAGTTTTCAGACTCTACAACAGATCGCAGCCTCTGGTGGGCTGGATACGGGCTCTGGCTTGAGTCCTTGGGCGTCCTCAGTTATCGTAGTGGTTGGCACGAACACGACAACCGCTGGTACCACTCCGTGATCAACTTTTCTGTAAGTCTCCGATGAGAAATTTCTCTCTTCTACTGTTGCTAACTGGTGTGTTGACCGAGTCGGTTTTTGGTGCCGCCCCAGTGCCGCTCTATATTAACACTTCGCCGGTGACGTTTGCCGACGATACACCCCAGATCAACGCCACAGCGTTCGACAATCGGAGTTCTTTTTCCGTCGCGACCGGCGGAGGGTTCCTGGGTAGCGATGTCCCGTTCGAGACCTTTAACACGCTGTTCGTGACCAACGCCGCTGCGGGCACGATGAGCGGTTCCCCGGGATTTCACTTTGACCACTCCTATCAGGGAGGACGTGGACCGCTCCTGAACTGGGTGAACCGTGGACTGATCTCCGGTGATGTCTCAGTGTGGGTAAACTCCTCGAATCTGGTGAATTCGGGTCGGGGCGTCGAGGCCGGAGGGAGAGGGATTGTTCACCTTGAAGGCGACAAGGTTAACGTTTCGCGCAGTGTTATCTATACCGGATTCCGGGTCGGTGGACTGCCTGGTGGCCTTGAGCAGTATCCCAACCTGGACCCCGGCGTGGCTAGCATTCCCCCCAATGCATCCGGCTTCAGCGATGGCACATTCATTGACAACTATTGGGCCTCGCGGAGCAACAGTATCGCCTTGGAGGGGCTCAGCACCGCGCTGACGCCGCCGGCCACAGTCCCTCCTGCCCACAGCGCCAACAGCCGAAGTGCTTCGCGATTTGCTGGTTTCCTGGGTGGTTTCCTGGGTGGTTTTCCCCTGGGATTTGGCCTGGTGAGCCCACAGGATTTTTATCAGTCGCCCACATTCGACTCGTTCGTCTTTACTAATTTGGTCAACCCCGGCGGGTCTCCGTTGACGAATGTGATCCAAATGGTGTTTGTGAACACCAACGGCTTCACGGAGGGTGTCAGCGTCGAAGTCGGCTTCAGCCCGAACATTGAGAACATCAGCGGAGCCAACTGGCCGGGACCTGGAAATATCGCCACGGTTCGACTGGGGCTGCCTGAGCTGGATCCGTTCACCGGACTCAATACGACGAACTTCCTGGAATTGCGGGACTACTTGGCGTTCCGCGGCGAAAACTCGGCGGCGATCCGGCCTGAACGAAACCTGTATCTGGTCCCGAATCTCGCCAGTGCGGGGAATCCCACGCCTGAGGGGCTCGATCGGGGTGGACTAAGAAACGGGACGGCGCGTCCTAACACCTACTCCTTCGGGGCCGTGAACTTTCTGAGCGACATTGGGAGCCCGTCCAATGCCGTCTTTGATCCTTTGATGATCTACAATCCTGATCTGTTGTCCAACACCGTGAGCGCGGCCTACACGGCCTACTCAGTGTCCTTTGCGGGGGGGTCGAATTTGCTGATGTCCAAGCTGAACGGCAACAACTTCGAAACGATTCCTGGGTTGTCCGGCTTGCCTCGCGACGAGGTGACGAATCTGGCCGGCCGAGTTGAGATTAAGGCGAAGAGTTTGAACCTGGATCGCTCGCGGATCCGGGCTGAATCCGCCCTGATCATCCAGACTGATGATTTGGTCGGGAACGCGCTTCCCAACGCGGTTGACTCTCCCTTGTTAAGCTACGACCTTCGTTCCAAGCAGTCGGACCTAGTTGTCTCCAACTTGGTGCCACCCACGGTCAACCGCTGGGCTGGCGATTTGGGCTGCTATTCGGCCATCTGGCAGAGTGGCTCGACCAACGATCCGGTAACTCCTGGTGGAACCAACTACGTCACGAACGTTTTCATGGTTCATATTCTGGTGGTGGACCACAATTTCACCCGCACTCAACAAGTATTGCTTCAGGATCTGAAGCTTCGAGGCAAGAGCGTGGTTCTTTCCGATACGATGTCTGTGGCCGCAAATCTGTTGATCGATGCCACCAACCTGACCATCACAGGCCAGGTTGGGACCAACGCCGTGAACATCTTCAACCCGCCTAACACCAGCCTGGCGGGCAGCAACCTCGTCAACCTTCAGAACTTCACCAATCACGGGAATCTGGTGATCTCACGAGGATTGAACATGGGGGCTGATCGGTCCAAACCGCTTTCCAACATCGTCAACTATGGGGGGCTCTTCGCTGCCGACGTTCGGCTGGCTAGCGATAGGATCATTCAAAGCAATTACATAGCCGCGAGCGACGGTGGCATGGTGCTTAATGCGAGGCAGCTCAATTTGTTGAGCGGCAGTTCGAACCAAGTAGTGGGCGACATTACGCTGACCGCCAATGATTTAATAACTACCAACAGTTATATCGAGGCCGGGGCGGCCGGGTTGAATCCCTTTGCTGTCGCTGCCGGAGGACTGATCCTCAACGTCACGAACTCCATTTCTGATGGGGGCCCGTCCTCCTCCAACTTCTGGTCGATCAACCAAAGCTTGGTCCTGATGCGGGCACCGAAGTCCGGAAACCTTTTGGGGACCACAATCTATTCCACGGCTGGAGCCTTCACCGAAGTCATCCATTCATCCGCCATCCCTGACGCGGGACCGACTCCTGACGCTTATGCTACCAATCTAGCCATCGGACGTTTGGTACTCGATGGGGGAGACAACTGCTTGTTCCGATTCTCTCCGCCTCCTGGCGTTAGTAATGTTGCCTTTTACATCGACGAGTTGGTTTTGTTGAACAACGCGACTAACATTGCCGACGCCATCGTGGTGGATCCGGGCATTCGGGTCTATTTTGCCAACTCAACCCCTCTCTTACCACAGGATGGAGTCAATCATGCAGCCGACGATGGGTTGCGCTGGGCTTCTAGCTTTGCTGGTAATTTCTCCGGCACCAACATCAGCTATGGCCTGTTGAGCTTTGATCTGAACCTGTCTTTGGTTCTCAACGCGAACCTGGATTCGGATAACGACGGGATCCCCAATCCGAGCGATGCTCAACCTGTCTGGACTTCCGTGAACACCGATTTGCAGCCCCCGGTGCCCACCAATGCTCTAGGCCGACGAGGCTTCTTGCTGACTGGCAATGCCTTGGTCAGCTACAACAACACGGTCTACACGAATTACGCGACCAACACTCTGGAATACACCTTGGACTTGGCGAACGGACCTTGGATGGTGTTGACCAACATTGTTACGCCCGTGGCCAACACCGTGCCTCCGCAATCGGTGCCGTTCGTCTACTTTGATCGCGGCCCCACCAACATCTCACGTCACTACCGCATGCGCGTGAGGGTGACGGATCCCTGATCCCGGCAGGACTCTCGCCTCAGCGAAATCTAACCCCCAGCGAGGTCACTCAAAGTGCACCCTGGGGCTTGGCCCTCTAGGCATCTCTTGCCTAGGTGCTTTCTTGACTCTGAGATTTATTGCCGATTCTCTGGGTGAGGCGACCCGCTGGCTTCTCAAACTGCATCCGGTTGCTCCGCTTCGAGGGTAGATCCTTTTGGTAGGCCTCTTGCTATGCAGGGGCTAATGAATGGCATTTCGCCCCGCTCTCGCCTGTACTCCTGGCTGATGGTTTGTTTTGTCGGCTCTGGCATGAGCGGCCTGATCTACGAGCTCAGTTGGGTCAGGCAACTGGAATTAGTTTTTGGGTCAACCACCTACGCGGTGGCTACCGTCCTGGCTGTTTTCATGGGTGGACTGGCGCTTGGCAGCTTTGCCATGGGGCGCTGGATCCAAAGGCTCGGGCGATATCATCCTCTCCGTGTTTATGCAGTGATCGAGTTGATGATCGCTGCGCTCGCTTTCGTTACTCCCTACCTGATTCAAGCTTTCATTCCGATAGAACAGGCCCTTTGGAAGAATGTGGAGACCTCATTCGCCGGGGCTACGCTGTTGCGTTTTGGCCTTTCCACATTGGTGCTGATTGTGCCCACGCTATTGATGGGGGCGACTTTGCCCCTTATGAGCGACTTGGTCTCGAGGGATAAACAACTGAGCCGGCACTTTGTAGGTTGGCTGTATGCGGCGAACACTGCAGGAGCCGTACTGGGCTGCGCGCTCGCGGGTCTCGTTCTTTTTCCGAAGGTAGGTCTGGAGCAGACCCAGTGGATCGCGATGGGCTTGAATGGCTTGGCTGCTTTGGGCGCGTGGCGATTGTCGCAGCTGCTGATCAATAGTTTCGACCAGGATCCTTCAAGTTATGCGCGGGAACAGCTTCCGGGCACTCGGCTGATGCAGGCGGGGAAGTCGGAGCCGACCCACGATGAGGCTCGTGCTCTGGTTGGGATGTATGCCGTTTCTGGATTTATCTCGATGCTTTATGAGGTGGCATGGTCGCGGGTGCTCGTTTTGGTGCTGGGCTCCTCGATCTACGCCTACACGATCATGCTTTCCACGTTCCTCCTAGGCTTGGCGCTTGGGGCCTGGTTAGGGAATCGGCTGCTGCGGAACCGGGCTTACGTGTTCCACGCTGTCGCTCTGGTTCAGGTGGGAGTGCTTTTGACGACCTATCTTGGGGTGCAGTGTGTGGAAGAGCTTCCTTTTCTGTATCTCAAGACCTTTGAAATGGTTCCGACTTCACCAGCCACGTTTCTATCGGTGCAGTTCCTCTTCGCGTTTGGGTTGATGATTCTGCCGACGATTGGGCTGGGGGCTATGTTTCCCATCGTGCTTCAGGGCTTGCCTACCGCGGGTAGCACAACTCCCGCTCTCGTGGGATGGGCGTATGCCTGGAACACGCTGGGTGCGATCGGCGGTTCTGTCGTTGCCGGGTTCTGGTTGGTTCCCCTGCTCGGTACACAGAAGACCATGTTGATGGGGGTGCTGCTCAATGCCGCACTTGGCGCCTGGGCCATGAGCTTCATGCAGCGCGGGTTTCTGCGGAGATGCCGGCGCACCGTAGGGGCGGCCTTGCTCACGATTGGCGTGGCAAGCCTGGCTCTGACGTCTCCTTGGGATCCGGCCGTGATGTCGTCCGGGATGTTTCGGTATGCCAAGGATTACACCGGACTGAACCGGCAGGAGTTTTTGCAACGTCTCCGAGCTCTCAGTGGTGAGGTGCTTTTCTTCGATGAGGGATTGACCTGTACGGTGACGGTGAAACGGAGCCGGAATCTGATCCACCTGGCGGTGAACGGAAAGCCCGATGCCTCCGTGCCGTCGGGGCTCAAGAATCCGTTTGCTCCGCACGACGAGCCTCAACAGGGCGACCTGGGCACCCAGATTCTTCTGGGTCAACTGCCTTTGTTGTTAGGTGATAAGTCGGATGACGTGCTCGTGATTGGTTTGGGAAGCGGAGTGACGCTAGGCTCGGTGCTGACACATCCGGTTAAACGGGTGGATTGCCTTGAGTTGGAGCACGCGGTGGTGGAGGGCAGCCGCTTTTTCGAGGACTACAACCGCAAGCCGCTTGCCGATCCGCGGACACACATGCTCGTCAACGACGCACGCAATCACCTGTTGGTGAGCGACCGTCAATATGACGTCATCATCTCCGAACCCTCCAATCCCTGGATCCCAGGTGCGGCCAATCTGTTCACCAAGGAGTTCTTTGAGCTGAGCCGCAAGCGCCTTCGGGATGCTGGGACGTTTTGTTTGTGGCTGCAGATGTATGAAATCGAGCCGGAGCATTTCGAGTTGATTCTCCGAACTTTCGGGTCGGTGTACCCTGAGATGCACCTGTTCAGAAGTGGGACCGATGCCGTTGTCCTTGGGTCCATGAAGCCCCTGGCCTTCGATCTCGCGCGGCTTAGAGCGAAGTGGAGCGATGCGGTTGAGCAGGAGTTTCGGATCATGCGGACGGGCAGTGTGGAGGATCTTTTGGCGCACTATTGGATTGGGGGCAAGGAGTTGAGCGGACAGCTGTCGGGATCAAACTACAATACGGACGATAATCGTGTGATCGAGTTCTCCGCGCCTCTTCAGGTCATCCTTAGAGCGGTCACGCCCCTGAGGCCGGAGTCGATGGTATCGCGTCTCTATGAGCAGGCTGGAAGCGGACTGATCCCGCATCTCTCCGATCCACAGATTTCGTCCGACGCAGGATTCTGGATTCGACTTAGTGAAGCCTCGCGTCGGGACGGCCATCATGCTGCCTCCCTTCGGTACGCCCGACATGCTCTCCAACTCACACCCTCAGCGGAAGCGGTGCGTGCGACCAGCCTCGGCTTACTCGCGATCCGACAACGTGACCAGGCTTTGGCCCTCTTAAGCGAGTACTCCTCGCGTTTCGATCAATCTAGCGTCTTTCAGAGAGCTCGTGCGGAGGTCTTAGCGTTGGTGGGACAGTGGTCCGAGGTGCGCTCGGCAGCGACGGAGTGGCTCCGGCTCGCTCCCGCTGATCCGCGTGCTCGCTATTTTTTGGGAATCAGCCAGTTTCAGCTGGGGCAGTCCACCGAGGCCTTGGCGGCATTTGAAGCCGTCCGGAACGACCTCTGGGAAGATCGGGAATGCAAGAAGCTTCCCTTCTATTTGGGCACGCTGTTGTGGGACAAAGGACGGTGGCAGGAGGCCGCTGTCTGCTTCGAGACCCATCTTTTACGCGAACCGCAACACGTCGGCAGCCGTCTTAAATGGATCGATGTTTTGAGCCGTTTGGGTCGAGAGAGTGAAGCTTTGGGGCAGTGCCAGCAGTTGGTGCAGATCGCCTCGGCCGCCGGTGAGAACATCCTGCGCACGGCGGTAGCTTCGTTGCAACGAGGTGAGCTGCCGTCCGCGTCCGCTCAGTTGGAACAGGCACGCGGGCTCAAGCCTTGGGACCCGGATATCGCCTTGCGTCTGGCGTATGCACAGGAACTGCAGGGGGACCTTAAGTCTGCCACCGCCACTCTGGAGGGGTTCTTGATAAGAACCCCCGACCGTCCGCAAGTGCTTGGCTATTTGAGCGGCTTGCTGGAGAAGCAGGCCCAGAGCGATCGAGCCAAAGTGATGGCTGATCGCTACAAGGTGATCACCGGCGAGTCCTGGGATGGCAAGTGAGGCGCGTCTAGTAGACGCCTTCGACGATTTGCTTTTCCATCGCTCCGAAAGGCCTGACTTCCGCGACGCCGTCCCAGCTGTAGGGTGCTCGTGGCTCTTTGCGGATCGCCTCATCGCGCTCCAGGAAGCGCGGCATGAAGAACTCCTTGGTGAGCGTGGTTAGCTCCACACGGCCCCATTCACCATACGACCTGAGTTGGCTCGTCGCCTTGGGATCGACCACGCGCAGGACGGCCCGGGGCTGGGGCGCGTAATAGGTGATGGAGAAGTTGTCCTCCGGTTTCAACGGTACACTCGCAGCCAGGCCCATGAGAGTATTGCCATAGGTCGGATAAAACCCGATGCGACCCTCCAGAACTTCCTCGACGATATAACGCACGTATTGCGGTGCCATCGTGGTTCCGCCGCAGAAAACACCGCGGATGCCCGCTTCGTAGAGATCAATTTTCTCCGCGAGCGCCTCCAGCAGTTTAGGAGTGGTAAACAGGCCGGTTACCTTCCGGTTTTTGAGAATGGTGACTCCCTGATCGACGACATGGTCCATGTAGGAGCGGGCGACATCAAATTTCTTGTCCGACAGCACTTTTTTGACGAAGCGAGGGTCTAGATCGACAAAGTAGCAGGGGCTGCCACGGAAGTTCGCGAGATGCTCAATTGCCAGTCTGAGCCGACGAGGTCCGGTCGGCCCGACCATCAGCCAAGCGCCCCCGCGTGGGAAGTGCTCGTCCGAAACCTTGCCCGAAAACTCCTCATAGTCGACCTTGTAGTCGGTCCAGCCGATGCGTTGCTTGGGCATGCCGGTGGTTCCACCGGTCTCGAAGATGTTATATGGCTTCCCTTTAAACTGGGCGGGCACCCAGACCTCGGGCTGTTCATCCCGCAACCATTCGTCTTGGAAGTGGGGGAATTTTGCGATCAGGTCGGCGAAACACTTTACCTCCTGGCGCGGATCCCATCCCGCCTTCGCCGCCCATTGCAGCCAGAACGGGCAGCCGGTCTCGGGAGAGAAGTGCCACTGGATAGTTTCACGGGTATGCGCGTCCAGCTGTTGCTGGGCTTTCTGGATCAAGGATGCATCGACGGACATGGTGCTTACTGGTGTTTGGTTGGTTAAAGGCGTATTCGACCCATGGGCTGCCCGGGATCAGGGCTTCTTGACCTCGACATCGATCGGCTTGGGTGCATCCGTGGAGGCTTTGGCCGAATCGTGGAATGCGTAGAGGTGGGAGTTGCTGGCAATATAGATTACCCCGTTGGCCACAATGGGGGTCGAGTAAACGGGCGATCCGAGGTTCGTCTCGCTGATCACTTTCTTCTCCTTGGCTGCTCCGAGGATGGTGAGATCTCCGTCCTCATCGCCCACATAGACTTTTCCATCAGCGACCAGGGTGGAGCCCCACATGTGCGCCTTCATATCGTGCGTCCAGTAGAGCTTTCCGGTCTCGGCATCGAGGCAATGAACGAACCCCGAGAAATCCCCGACGAAGAGCAATCCGGTCTCCGGATCGATGGAGACGGTCGAGATGGTTCGATGGATTCCTTTGTAGCTCCACAGCACCCCGCTCGACGTAATATCCCCTTTCTTGGTGGCATCCAGACATACCAGATGACCAACCCCTTCTCCGTGTTCCGGATCCTGGCCGGTGGCCACGTAGACCCGATTTTTATAGAAGACGGGGGTGGCGTTGATTTCGCTGGGACCCTCCGCTCCCGGGTATTTGATGGGTTTGCCATCCTTCATTTTGTACTCCGGAGGATTGGCATCATACTTCCAGATGATCGGCAAAATCGAGGTGTCGTCTTTCTTGACGGCCTTGGTGTCGAACGCGTAGCAGAAGCCGTCGCCGCCGCCAAAGAACACCATCTTCTGGCCGTTAACGGTCCCCATGCTGGGGGAGCTCCATTGGCCGTGGTAGATGCGTGGCCCGATGTTGGCTTCGTCCTCGCCCACCAGCTCACCGGTCTTTTTGTTGAGTGCCACGAAGCTGGGCGAAAGCGGTGACGGGATGTTCACGTGAGTCCAGTCCTGGCCATTGGAGGTGCAGGCGAAGACTAGATCATCCACGATCAGCACGGAGCAGTTGGAGGCGTTATGGGGGAAAACGCCCAACTCATCCATCATGTCGTAAACCCAGATGATATCGGCATCCTTGGAGCCGGGAGGGACGGGCTCCTTGCCGGCATCCTTGACGAAGTACTCGGCCTCTTTGTCAAAGGGGCCGTCGTTGCCGTTCGTCATTCCGTTGACATCGAGGCACATGACTTCGCATCGGCTAGTGACCAGGTAGATTCGGTCTCCTTCGATGGTAGGTGAAGAGAGCAGCCCCAGGCTTTCCCAGTCATTGACCTTGCCCGATTTGAGTTTCGGCACCACGAGCTGCCAAAGAAATGCTCCCGTCTTTTCATCGAAGCACATCAGGATGCTGCGATCGCCAGTATGCTTCGGATCGCGAGGGGATTCGTTGTTAGTCCCTACATAGACCCTGCCGTTGGCGACCGTGGCATTCCCATAGCTTTGGGATCCGAGCTTGGCTACCCACTTCACATTCTTGGTGGTCGACATGTCGATGTCCTCGGTCCCCTTCTTCATGCTCCCCGGAGTGAAAGTCGAAGGCAGGCCCTTCGTTGGGGAATACATATTGCGGCCCGGGTCGTTGCCGCCCCATTGCGGCCAATCGACGGCCTCGGAGGCTGTTCCGGCCAGGAAGGTGACGCAGAGTCCAAGGCGGATAGGCCAGGACATCCAGAGAGAGGGGACTTTCGGTTTCATGATGATCAGGGGCGATGTCGGTTGAGCGTTGATCGTCTGGGGAATTCAGTTGGGGGTGACTAGGACGTTGTCGATGAAGACGCGCATCTCCTGGGGCGAGAAACCGAATAGGCCGGGTGAACCGGAGGTGTGCGCATGTTTGTGAGGCACCTCAATGACCCACTTTTCTGGTTCGGCCTCGTCGCGTTTCCAGGCCTTGGCGCGTACCACGCCACTTCCGTCGGGAGCCACGTCCACGCGAGCTTTCAGGGTATACCATTGATTGGGCTGCCACCGGAAATTGGGGGCGTCCGAAGCGGCGGGTACTCTGAGTCGCTCCAGGTTTGAGTTGATCTCCAGCTTCTGGTCGTTGCCTTTCAGAACGATCAGATAGTGCTGATTGATGAGCCCAACTTCCGACATTTTTCGACGGTTGCCGTCGCTCATGACATCCGCCTGGATCGTGTAGTTCTTCATGGTCGGCTCACCAATGAACACCGTGGCACGCTGGAAGAACTTGTTGTCGATGGTCTTGGTGAGGGCCTTGGTTCCATCCTTGTCGCGGACTTCAAATTTGAAGCGTGCCCCGATCCACGGAAGAGGCGGGTAGGCGAATGCCGTGGCTGGCTCGACCGTGTTGGTGGTCATTTCCGAAAGAGTAAAGGTTTCGAAGTCCGCCTTGATGGGGAGCGCTGGCATCACGCGGCCTCGAAGGTAACCTTTGAGATCGCCGAGCGTTGCTTCGAACGCGCCGGCCGAGGGCATGAGTTCAGGTCCCGCCACGAGTTGCCCATCGGCACTAAACGCTCCCTTCATCGCGGCTCGCACACGCGCGGTCGGCGGAATATAGCTGGCCCACGTGACCGATTTGGGGTCGATTCCTTCCGTCACAACAAAACCATTGGCGTCGAGCGATCGGACCCGGAAGGATGCTTTGTCCTTAGGGTGGAGCAGAACTTCCGAGGGGATGATCTGCAGCTGGGTCGCTGGTCCAGGTTTGGGCCAGGGCGTCTCGGCGATCTGAGGTGCGGGTGAGGTCGTGTTGCCGGGTTTTCCCCAGCAGTAGAGCCGGCGAGTGGTTTGGAGGTAAATCTTTCCGTTGTAGGCCACGGGGGTTCCGAAGCAACGGCCATCGACCGATAGCTTGTGCAGGATTTGGCCCTCCTTGTCCGTGGGCTTGATGACATAGAAGCCTCCTCGCGTTCCGGCCTCCGATTCCCCTGTGCCCTTGCCTTCGGGATCATCCAGAATGGGCACATAAAGCTTGCCATCGGCGTAGAGGGGGCAGGCATTGCGCTGTTCGATGCCTAGTTTAACCTTCCAGAGAATCGTCCCCTTGTTGGCGTCGATGGCGCATAAGTCACCTTTTTCAGCCACCACATAGATCCGGTCCCCCACGAGGATGGGAGAACTGGTGGAGCTGGAGACATCGTTGGCCCAGAGTTCTACTTTGGATCGCTCGACGACGACCGGCGCATTGGTGGGGTGATCGGGAAAAACGTCGGGAATTTTCAACGCGACCATCTGCCCAAGCTCATAGGGCGTGCCGTAGATGGCAACCACTTTGTCGTTGTTATGGACGACCACGGTGGCGTTGATGCCGGCGCGGAACAGCGGCACTCGCCAAATCGGCTCCCCGGTGCGGGCGTTGGCGCACACCACGCTCCCGTCGCCGGTGGCCGCATAGAAGACCCGACGGCCTTTGAAGAATCCGAACTGAGGGTGGGAGAAGGAGTTGTCCTTCGGGCGATCGCCCGGGGTGGAACTCCAGACCAGTTCTCCGGTCTTCTTCTCGAATGCGTAAAAACGGTCGCCGGCCGCGCCCTGAGCTCCCCAGTTCGCGGTAATACCCCGGGTGATCACGAAATCCTGATCGATCGCAGGCGAGGCAGTTCGGCTGTTCGGGAAGGTCAGGCGTCCATAGAGCTCCATCAATGAGTGCTCCCACAACAGCTTACCGTCAGGGCTGAAGGAGGCGAGGATGCCTTGGGTTCCCTGGAAGAAGATATTGCCAGTTTCTGGGTCGATCGCGGGGGAGGCGGTGGCGTAGCGCAGGTAGATCGTGTCGCTGAGGAAGTCGCTGTAGAGATGATCCCATTCCTTCTTCCCGGTCTCCGCATCAAAGCAGGCCAGGCCCTCCTGGAGGTCTGGTCCATCGCCCACGTAGCCGTTAATATACACTTTTCCATTGGCAATCACTGGGGTCGATTGCCCTGGGAACTCAGTGGTCCACAGCGGCTTGCTCGGGTCCAGAGACTCCGGGAGACCGGACTCCCGCGAAACCCCGGACTGTTCAGGCCCCCGCCACGATAACCATCCGTTGACAGCGCCCAATGTCGTCCAAGGCAGAAGCGCTGCCGTCAGCACCGTGAGAAGGGATGCACGATTAAGAGAGATGATCGGTTTCATGATTGCACTCAGGCTAAAGTCCACAGCAGATCCGTTGAGGTGGATAATACTTACACGTATGATTTTTCCGCAACCCCCAAATTTCCTCTTTTTGAGGGGTTGTTGTCGGGCCCTGGCTCCCTTTAAACTGTTTCCGGGATCTGGACCGAATGCCAAACGAGAAAAAAATCAAAGCCGAACCGTTGTTGCCAGTGGATGCGCCGGAGCGCCGACGCTTGCCTCCGCTGTTGCGCAAAGCGTGGTATGGTCTCAATCAAGCGTTCCGCCGGCGCATTGCGCACCTCAATATCACCCCGGATCAGTTCACGGTGATGCGCACCCTGCGGGAGTGTGAGGGGCTGACACAGCGGCAATTGACTCAGTTCATGAGCAGTGATCCGAATACAGTTGCTTCCTTGTTGGAGCGCATGGAGAAGGCGGGACTGGTCGAGCGTCGGCCGCACGCCAAAGATCGGCGGGCGCACCAGGTTGAACTCCGACCATCTGGGCATCGGAAATATGAGTTGGCGCGGGAGATTGCCGTGAAACTCCAGACCGAGGTTTTGGAGAGCATTCCCACCGAGAGACGGGAAGCCTTTCTCACTGATTTGGCGGCGGTCGCCGATGCCTGCCGGGACTCAGCGGCAGCATCCGTAGATTAGCGCGCTACAGCGGTGGTCTGGCCGGGTCGAATTTATAGTCGGGGTTCATCCTATCCTCCAATGGGCCATCCGGTCCTCCGCCTTCCTGCTTCCAATACCGTGCTTTGAAGGGATTCCACCGAGGCCCTCGGATCCATTCATTGGCCTGAGCGGGGAGTCGTACGTCGGCCCACCACGCCTGATACTCCTTAGCCAGACGATTCACCACGCTCGGATACGCGGCGGCTACGTTTCGGGTCTCTCCGGGGTCCGTGCGAAGATCGTAAAGCTCGGCTCCGTTGACCCATCGGAACCGATCGTCCCGAATTGAAGTCTGCCGGAACTCATGCTCGTTCATCCTCCCCGCCTCCCATCTGCCGACATGGGTGACAAGATAGCGGTTTGCCCAGGGGGCCTTGGGATTCCTTAGCAGAGGCGCTAGGCTGCGACCCTCCCAGCTCCGGCGGTCTTTGACGGGTGGGTTGACCCCTGCCAGCTCGGTGAGAGTGGGGAGCAGGTCCAAATGGGCGGCGAGCGCGGGAATGTCGGTTCCTTCGGGCAGTGTGCCGCGCCATCGCCAAAATGATGGAACCCGTGTGCCACCTTGGTAGGGGGTGGCTTTCATCCCGCGCATGCCCGCGTTGTAGGCATCCTGGAGAGAGTGCCCGTTATCGGTCATAAAGATGACCAGAGTCTCTTGCTCCAGTCCTTCGGACTTGAGCCAGTCCAGAAGCCGCCCCAGCGCCGCATCAAAGTGGGCGATGACAGCATAGTACCGGACCGTTAGATCCGACAAACCACGCTGTCGGTAGGGGGCTTCCCACTCCGGACCGGGACTAATCAGTGGTGCGTGCGGCGCGTTCGGTGTGATGTAGGCAAAGAACGGCACCCGCTTGGACCTCTGTGCGGTCATCCATTGGATCGAGGCCTCGATGAAAACGTCCGTGCAGTAGCCCTTCGTGCGCACAAACCTCCCGTTATGACAAATTGTCGGATGGAGATATGTGTTGTTGGGTGTGTCGCCGCAGCTTCCAGGATAGGTCTGACCGATGCCGCCTCCCCCATGGATGAACACCTCGTTGAAACCTCGGTTTTCCGGCTGATAAGGCTCCTCATCCCCCAGATGCCATTTTCCGAAGATGCCCGTTTGATACCCTGCTCGCTGGAGATATTGAGGCAGTAATGTCACGCTCAAATGAGGTCGCTCCCGCTCGAAGATGGTGTGAGTAACTCCGGTTCGAAACTCATGCCGTCCGGTGAGAAGAGCGGCGCGAGTTGGCGCACAGGTGGGGCTTACATGGAAGTCCGTGAACCGGACGCTTTCCGCATGAAGCCGATCCAAGTTTGGCGTCTTTAGGATTGGGTTGCCGTGGCAGCTCATTTCCCCGTAACCCTGGTCGTCCGTCATCACGAGGATGATGTTGGGTCGTGGGGACGGTTTGGCGCCTTGAAGGAGCGTCGTGGCCAAGAGGTAAACGAGCACCGTCCGGAAGCATCCGCGGCCACCAAGAGATCTTAGCTTAGAAGTCACGCCCACACTCCATCAAAGCAGCACCCCCCGGTCGAGCCTCCTTTGGCAGCCCCAGACAGAGTTTCGCCCTACCGTGGTGACGATTCTCCTATAAGCCCCACCCGGATTTAATCAGACCCCTGCTAGATATTTTTCCTGCGGAAAAGAGCCGAACCGGTGTTGGTTTGCTTGAAGCTGGAGTGGACCCTGGTAAGCACGGCCTACAACCTCAAGAGACTACACCGAATGGTGGGGGCGGTCTGAAAAGCAAGCGGAGCGGGATGAATGGAGGCAAAACAGACCGAATCTGAGCAGTCAGACAGAGTTTCTCAAAAATCCGGCAGCCGGATTTTGAATTCTAGCAGGCCGATGCCCAGAAAACCCTGGAACCAAGGAATAGCCCGGGTGGGCTCCCTGCAGAACGATACTCTAAGTCCGACGGCCTGCTAGGAATTGACAGTTCAAGTTGGCTTGGTATCGTCCTCACGGATGCGCATTCACATCCAGTCCACCGTTGGTTGGTTGCCGGCGTTCGTCAAGCGAGCGGGCAGCATGGTGTCTGGTCGCGCGCATTTCGTCGGCATTTTCCAGATCATTCTGGCACACCTGATTCTCTGGGCTTTCCCGGAGCAGCGTGTGCGAGGATAGCTTTACGAGACTTTCCATCGCCCTGCTCCTCCAAGAGGAGCAGGGCTTTTTTTATGTCCAAACCGCATTCGCAATCGCAGCCAGCATCGGTATCACAACGCCTGCCTTCTCCGGAGGCGTCCAATTCGGGACTTCGTGTTCTGTTTGCTCTCAGTTTCTGCCATCTGCTGAACGATGCGATCCAAGCGCTCATTCCCGCCATTTATCCGTTGCTTAAGGAATCATTCCACCTGTCCTTTACCCAAATTGGTCTGATCACATTGACCTTCCAGATGGTTGGATCGGTTCTCCAGCCCGTTGTTGGCTTCTACACCGATCAACATCCGAGGCCCTACTCGTTGACGTTTGGAATGGCCGTGACGCTGTGCGGGTTGGTGCTGCTGGCTCTCGCCCCGAGCTATGTGGTGGTTCTTTTGGCAGCCGGCCTGGTGGGAATAGGGTCCGCGGTGTTCCATCCCGAGTCGTCGCGCATGGCTCGTCTGGCCTCCGGGGGAAGGCATGGTTTGGCACAGTCCCTCTTTCAAGTGGGTGGCAACGCCGGAACTGCCCTCGGACCGCTGCTGGCAGCTTGGATTATCGTGCCGTTTGGTCAGAGACACATTCTGTGGTTCGGTTCCCTCGCCTGCGCGGGCATGTGGATTCTGTCGAGGGTGGGACGTTGGTATCAAGGTAAGCTTCGGGACTTGGGTCAGTGCGCCTCGTCGCGTGGTCCGCAGCCGCTTTCCCTGGAGCGAGGGAAGGTCCTTGGTTCCTTGATGGTGCTTTTCGTGCTCATGTTCTCAAAGTTTTTCTATCTGGCCTCGATGACGAACTACTACACCTTCTACTTGATGAAGCGTTTCGGACTCTCCGTCCAGCAGTCGCAACTTTACCTCTTCGCGTTTCTGTTTGCCGGCGCGGTGGGTACTCTGAGCGGCGGCCCGATTGGGGATCGCATCGGGCGGAAGCGGGTGATCTGGATCTCCATCCTTGGGATTGCCCCCTTTGCCTTGATGCTTCCTCACGCCAGCCTCTTTTGGACGGCCACACTCTCCGTGGTGATTGGGATGATCGCGGCTTCGGCGTTTCCCGCGATTTTGGTGTATGCCACCGAGCTTGTTCCAGGGAAGGTGGGGCTGATTGCTGGGCTCTTCTTTGGGTTAGCCTTTGGGCTGGCTGGTATCGGCTCTGCGGTGCTGGGCAGGTTGGCGGACGCGACGAGCATTGAATTTGTTATTCTGGCCAGCTCTTTCCTCCCGTTGATCGGCTTGATGACCTGGTTTCTCCCTGAAGTATCTAAGCCACAACGGGTGTGAAGCCGGAAGGCTGGTTTGAGTGGGAGCCTGCGATGCGGTGATGGTTCGCGGCGCGGATTCTCGGAGTCATTAACCTTGTGCCGGGGCCGAAACCGCGGCATGGTTGACGCCAGTTGTTCGCAAACCACAACAATCAACGGGCAGTTCAACGCTGCCGGATCCTTCTCTGCGCCCCGTGTAGTGGTGCAGGTTCGCTCCAAATACCAGTCCCATAGCCGATCGCATGAAATCATTTCAACCTTCGAGGGCTCATTGAGTCGCCCCTTTGGCTTCCGACCGTTTCCCTCGCGGGAACCTAGTCACCGCCGCAATGGAAAGATCCGAGCCCGCGAAGTGCGTGTGCTGGATGAGATGAAGCAGCCCCTAGGCGTTATGTCCTTGGGCGAGGCTTTGAAGCTGGCGCAGAGCAAGGGGATGGATTTGATCGAAATTGCTGCCACGGCCACGCCACCCGTGTGCCGGATCATTGAGTACGGCAAATTCCAATACGAAGAGGCCAAACGGAAGAAGGAGTCGGCGGCCAAACAGCCTTCCCGACAGATGAAGGAGTTGCAGCTGACTCCCAACATCGATCCGAATGATTTTCGCGTGAAGCTGAATCACGCCATCGAATTTCTCTGCAATGAGCAGACAGTGCGCATCAAGCTGCGCTTTCGGGGACGTCAACGCGCTCACAAAGAGTTCGGCTATGAGGTGGTGAACCGGTTTATTCGAGAGACGGCTGCCTACGGACGTTCCGATTCTGTGCCCAAGATGGCTGGTGACCGCGATTTGCATGCCACCATCAGTCCGCTGCCGCGCGATCAACGCGCCAAGCAGCCCAAAGAGGTTGGGGCCCCCACCGCCTCCTCCGCACCCAAGGCGGCGGCGGCGAAGTCGGAACCGACTCCGGCGGCACCTCCCATCCTCCCGGATGCGGATAATCAAGCCGACGCGTCCGAAATGCAGACCAATTCTTGATCGCTATCTCATGAAGGAAGAACATATTGAAGTGGAAGGGCGTGTGACTGTTGTCCTGCCAGGTACCATGTTTCGCGTTGAACTGGACAACAAGCATCTCGTTCTGGCCACGGTATGCGGCAAGATGCGGAAGCGGTGGGTCCGATTGACGGTGGGAGACCGCGTCCGGATGGAGATGTCCCCCTACGACCTGGACAAGGCCAGGATCACGTGGCGGTTGAAGTAATCTTTTTTTCCAGCTCGCGCACTCGACGCACGAGTTCGGGCAACTGTTGCAGGCTGATCCACTGACGCTTGGTTTGCTTATCGGGCTGAGCGGGAATTCCTAGGACCGTCCCTTTATCCGGAACGTCCCGCATCACGCCGGATTTGGCGCCGACTGTTGCTTGATGGCCGAGGGTCAGATGACCCGCAATTCCCGACTGGGAAGCCACGACGCAGTAATCGCCGAGACGCGTGCTTCCCGCAAAGCCGACCTGCCCCATCACGAGGCAGTGTCGGCCCATCTCCACGTTGTGGGCGACGTGGACCAAATTATCGATTTTCGTGCCCTGGCCGATGATGGTCGATCCCAAGGCGGCTCGATCGATGGAGGCGTTGGACCCGATCTCCACATCCGCATGGATCACCACATTGCCAACTTGAGGAACTTTTCGGTGGCGCCCTTCGTCGAAGACATAGCCATAGCCATCGGACCCGATCACGGTGCTGGCGTGGATGGTCACTCGATCTCCGATTTCGCATCCGGCATAGACCACTACATTGGGGTAGAGGCGGACCGCTTGCCCGACAGTCGCGCCACGTCCTAGATGGTTGCCCCCCATGAGCACCGTTCGCGCTCCGATTTTGGCCTCCGGACCCACCACACACCACGGGCCGACGTGCGCCGAGGGGTCCACCTGGGCCGTTGCATGCACGGTGGCTTGAGCGTGGATCCCAGGCTCGAATTGCTCCTCCGGGACGAACAGGGGCAGAAGGCGCGCCATCGCGATCCGGGTGCATTTAACCCGGATCAGCACCTGATTCGCGGCCGGATAGTCGTCCGACACCAGAATAGCCGCTGCTTCGCTCTGGGTTGCTGCCTGAAAAAAGGCGGCATTCTCGGCGAAGGTCAGATCACCTCGACGGGCTTTGGCCGCAGGGGCCACGCCGGTCAGAACAGTGGCGCCATCACCGATAACCTTGCCCTGAACAGCTTGCGCGACTTGGTCTGCGGTAAGGCTCATAGGGTGGCAAGAAGGGTGAGGGTTGAGCGTTTTAGCAACCTGTCATGCGCTGCTGATCGACGTCCCAGACTTTCAGCCGAAGGCAGCGGATGATCTCCAGTGGGCTTAGCGAGGTTGTTCGGGGAGTCTGGAGCTCGGGAATCTCCCGCATCGCCTCCGGCAGGCGGTAAAAGGGGATCCGGGCATTCAGATGGTGGATGTGGTGGTAACCGATGTTCGCGGTGAACCAATGCATGATGGGACTTAGCTTGAGGAAGCTCGAGGATTCGAGCGCGGCAAGCTCGTAAGTCCAGCCCGCATGGTCGCGAAAGACGACGGTAGGAAAGTTGTGCTGGACGTAAAAAAGATAGGAACCGATGGCGTAGAGAATGAGGCAAGGGATCGTCTGCGCCAGCAGGAGAGTGGCCCATCCTCCCCACCACACGAGCGCTACGGCGATGATGCCATGCACGATGAAGGCGAGCAGACAGTCCCAGTGTTTTTGAGGGCTTGAAAAGAAAGGGTTGAGACACATGCCATACAGGAACACGAACACATACCCGAAGGCCAAAGTGAAGGGATGGCGCATGAGCAGGTATTTCATGCGCTCCATGCGGGGTGCTTTGCGAAGCGCCTCGGCCGTCATGATGGGAAAGGACCCAATATGTGAACCGCGGAGTTTGGAATTGTGGGTGTGATGATGGTTGTGGGAGGAGCGCCAGATACTGCTCGGACTCAGCGCCCACACACCAAATATCCGCATCATAAACTCGGCCAAGCGGCTATGCGGCAGAATCGCATGATGCTGTTGGTCGTGATAGATGACAAAAAGCCGAAGCGCCAGTAGCCCAGAAAGAACGCTGGCCACCAGCCGGATCCACAACGGATCAGCCCAGATCGTTGTGGCCAATGCCCCGAACAGCAACGCCGAGGTGGAGAGCAAGTACCACCAGCTTCGGAGCGGTTGATCCGACGCGAAGCGCTTGGTTGCCAGAATCAAAGCCTTTCCAGTAAGTGCATGGTCCTGCCCCAGGCAGTCCATGTCGGGGCTGTCGCTGGGTGCGTTTTCCTCTGGAAGAGGCACTGCCGAACTAGGCGATGAAATCACGTCCCTTCACCCTGAAGTGTTCTTTAGGGAATTGCAACCCCCCCGGTTGACAAAAGCCCCACCAAAAAAGCTACCTCTGGATTGCCCCTGGCGGTGGTTTAGGGTACGGAATCGCGCTCAAGATCTCGGGTGGAACGGAAAATCGGTATAACCCGTCCCATCGGTGCCATACCACGCCTTCATATCCGCCTCGGGGTTGAGTTCCCACGAAGAATTAGCCGGCGGTCAGAGCCGCCCTCGCATCGTCGGCAGCTCCGGTTTTCTCCAGAAAATAGTCATAGCCTCCGACGTAGGGCGTAACTTGACCCGCGTTGACATGGAGAACCTTGGCAGCGAGATGCCGGATGAAGTGAACATCATGCGAGATGAACACCAGGGTTCCTTCATAGCGTTCAAGGGCCAAGGTCAGGGATTCCACCGTGTGAATGTCCAGATGCGTGGTCGGCTCGTCCATCAAAAGCAAGTTGGGCGGATCCACCAGGAACTTAACGAGGTTGAGCCGGCTCTTCTCGCCCCCACTCAATACCGATGTTTTCTTGTGGATGTCATCCTTACGGAACATGAACGATCCGAGCACCGCTCGTACCTCGTCCTCGCGCATCTCAGGTGCGCTGGCCAACACCTCGTCGAGAACGCTCTTGTCGGGGTCCAAGGTGTCCGCCCGATGCTGGCTGAAATAGCCTATTTTGGCGTTGTGTCCCAGGTTCCGTTCCCCCTGTTGGAACGACACCACTCCCGCCAGGATTTTCAACAGTGTGGACTTGCCGGCGCCATTGGGACCTACCAGCACCGTTCGTTCCCCGCGTTCGATGGTCAGGTCCAAACCGCGGTAAACCTGTGTCGTTCCATAGGCCATATGGATACCTTCCAAAGTGATAGCCCGTTGTCCGCCTCTCGGTGGCGGAGGGATCTGAAATCGGAACGGCTTTCGCGGGGCCGTCGGCTTCTCGATCAGCTCCATCCGTTCGATCTGCTTGAGCTTGCTCATCGCCTGGGAGGCCTTGGATGGAATCGCTCGAAACCGGTCGGCGAACTCTTGTAGCGCCTGGATCTCCTTCTGCTGATTCTTGTAGGCGGCTACTTGCTGTTCATACCGTTCCTCACGCTGACGCAGGTAGTCGGTGTAGTTTCCGGTGTAGCCAATGAGTTTCCGCTCCGAGATTTCATGCACCTGGCTGACGACCTCATCCATGAATTGGCGATCGTGAGAAATCAGGAGCAACGCACCGGAGTAGTTCTTGAGGTAGTTCTGCAGCCAGAGTAGTGAGAGTAGATCGAGATGATTCGTGGGCTCATCCAGAAGCAGGAGGTCAGGCTCCATCACCAGCAACCGGGCGAGGCGGGCGCGCATGATCCAGCCTCCGCTCATCTCCTTCGCCTTTCGCTCAAAATCCGTCTCCCGGTAACCCAGTCCACGCAGCATCTTTTTCGCCTTCGTTTCGACTTGAGGGTCACTGAGGGCTCCGTGCTTGGCGTGGGCTTCGAGGTATTCGGGACTGGCGACATCCCCAGCGGCTTCCAGTTCGTGAAGCCGTTTCTCCAGACGGGGTAGTTCTTCCACGCGCCCCGTCGCGACCTCCAGGATCGTCTCATCGCCATGGGCTTCGCCTTCCTGGGGAAGATAACCGACCATGGTCCATTCGTCCCGCTGAATGGTGCCAGAATCAGGGGTCTTTTGACCGAGGATGATAGAGAACAGGGTGGTCTTGCCTGCGCCGTTGGGGCCAACAAGCGCGACCCGGTCGCCGTAATTTACGTCGAACGACGCGTTCTCGAAGAGCACGCGTCCGCCTAATGTCATCTTTAGTTCTCGAATGGTGAGCATGAAAAAAGACGCCGCCGACGGAACGTCAACCGCCGCTGATCCGAGGGAACTGTTACACCAGTCCTTCGGGGCCGAGGCACTGGGTTTTGTCTGCGGCGACGAGCATGGCAGAATAGAGATCAACCTGTGGGCGTCAATCGCTCATTTTTTGGACACTCGTGATGGGCTCTGTTCCTGGACTCAGACCGGGCGCCCGGGGACCTTGGAATACGCGGCGCTGGGGATTCGGAAGCTACATTCCACTTCTCGGTGGGCAGACCTCCATACTTCTACTTCGAATGTCATTTTTCGGACTGACTAACCCCTTAAGCAACGGGGTGGTCCGTACCGATGGAATAGTGTGCAGACTTCATGGCTAACACTGAAAAAGGGGCGGCGGCGCGAGCCTAAACCTAGGTTTCTTGCGGTTTTCCGTGGTCGGAGGACTTTGGAAACGCCGTATGTCCTGCGCTGGAGAACTGCGCAGGGGTTAAAAGGTTCTTGGTCTTCCGACCCTCAAGGCCTCATTCCAACCGCCCTTTAGGGGCCGCCTAAAAACCCCATGCACGGACAGCTTCCAGAGCCACCCCCCGGCCACCACCAAAGTCAGTGGGCCTATGAACGGCATCCTTCCCACGGGCTACTCCTTCCCCATCAAGCGGGGATTCGAGCTTTGTGTCAGCTGACCCAGCCGGGTGTGGGTCAATCTGTCGTGCGCTTGGTCCGTCTGGACGGCCTCTTGCGAATCGAACTGCTCAGGGGAGCGTTTCTTGAGGTTTTCAAGCATCACGATGTGCTGAGGGTGCAGATCGTTGAAACGGCTGAGGGGGTCAGGCAAATCGGACGCAGCAACTGGCTGCCAGAACTGACAGTCACGGATCTGTCTCCGCTCGATCGACTCTCCCAGGAAGCGGAGTATCGTCGGTATTTCTCCGAAGAGACCGAGCGTATCCTTGATCTTGCCCATGACCCCTTGGTTCGAGGTCGGTTGGTTATTCTCGGGGAGCGATCGCATTTGTTGCTCCTATGCGGGCATAGAATTGTCCTGGATCAGAGCTCGATCGACGGTCTCGCGCGGCAGCTTTTTTCGCTTTACGGAACTCTCTCCGATGGCGCTGGCTTCAGGTCCGCGTTCAGTACGGAGGGAGGTGCTCCATGGCCAGGATCCACGGGTGTTGTTCTTGCCCGTCCCACGGCATGGGACGAGCGTGACCTCACCTATTGGAAGGCCAAACTCGAGGGGGCACCCACGTTGCTGGAGTTGCCGTTGGACCGGCCTCGTTCGCTAACACGCTGTGGACCGGTCGGCTGCGTCACCCATCGGATTTCGTCCCCGCTCAGAGAGGCCCTGGAGCGAATTGGTCAGCAAAGTGACACGAACTTTGAAGCCGTGCTCATCGCTTCGTTCCAGGTGCTTTTGAGTCGTCATACAGGATGCTCCGACCTGCTTCTGGGAGTGCGCATGCTCATGTCTGACACTGCCGGGGAGCCTGGGCTCAGTGGTTTTTCCAACACCATCCCGCTGCGAGGAGATTTTTCCGATGATCCTTCCTTTTTCGAGCATCTCCGTCGAACTGCTCAGACCTTGATGGAGTCGATGGAGCACCCCTCGCTGACCTTTGGACTACTGGTCGAAGCCATGGTCGTTGAGCCGCCCAGAGGACACGCCCCACTGGTTCAATACATGCTGAGCGTCCGTCCGTCCGATACCCGGGTTTCCGCGGTGGGGGAGCTGGAACTTCGGGAACTGGAGTGGCCCCGGGAAAACGCTGGGCTTGATCTCTCGATTTGGGCTGACGTCTCTGCCGAGGAAGTGGTGCTCTCTGCCGACTATCGTATGGATCTCTTCGATCAGGGTTCCATCGTTCGATTGCTTCAGCGGTTCGAGGTTCTGCTCGGCTCGCTGACCCAGTCTCCAGACTTGGCCGTCAGCCGGCATCAGATGCTGACCGAAGGGGAAAGACAGCAGGTCCTGGCGGAGTGGAACCAAACGAGTGGTCAGTATCCCAGTCAATCGACCTATGCCGCTTGTTTCGAGCGAACCGTTTCCGCCATGCCCTCCGCGATCGCCGTATCGGCCGCTGGGAAGGAGATGTGCTACGCAGAACTGAATCGCTCCGCCAACAGGCTTGCGCATTTCCTCCAAAAGTCAGGCGTGATGCCTGAAACGCTGGTCGGTGTGTGCTTGGACCGTTCCTTCGACCTGGCTATCTCCTTGCTCGGCATCCTTAAAGCCGGCGGGGCATTCATGCCCCTGGACCCCGCGTATCCCAAGCAGAGACTTCGGTTGATGATAGAGGATGCGAAGCCTTTGCTCATTCTTACCCACGCCCGCCATCTGGCGGGGCTTCCTGCCGACCCGGCGTCGGTCGTCTGCTTGGATGCTGCTTCGTTCCAAGCGACGCTTGCCAACTGTCCTGCGGACCAGGCCCCCGACAGTCAGGCCGATGCCGATTCCCTCGCCTATGTCATCTATACATCGGGGTCCACTGGCAAACCGAATGGCGTGGAGATTACTCAACGGTCCATGGTCAACCACAGTCACGCAGTTGCCGGTGCGTATCAGCTGAGCACTTCGGATCGAGTGCTGCAGTTCGCAGCGCTGTCTTTTGACATCGCCGTGGAGGAGATCTTTCCAAGCTGGCTCCAGGGATCTGCGGTTGTTTTCAGAAGCGAGGGCGCGATTTCCTCCACCCAGCGGTTTTTTGAGTTCCTCGAGTTGGAACGCATTTCGATCATCAATATACCCACCGCCTACTGGCACCAGCTGGTTGACGATTTGGGCGCGTGCTCGTTCCCGGCTCGGGTTACTCGGGTGGTGGTGGGTGGCGAGCAGGCATCCCTTACGAAATGGAAGGCGTGGCGTGAGCACACCGATCCGAAGGTGAGTTTTTATAATTCCTATGGGCCGACTGAAGCGACGGTCACCTCGACCATTCATAAGTGTGAGAACGCTGGGGACTTGGACTCGCTTCCGATTGGCAAGCCCATCGCCAATACGCGGGTTTACGTCCTAGACTCGCATCGACAGCCCGTCGGGATCGGGGTGGCCGGAGAACTCTTCATCGCGGGTGACTGCCTGGCTCGCGGGTATCGCGGCAATCCTCACCTGACGGCCGAGCGCTTTGTTTCGAACCCGCATGACGATCGGCCCGAAGCCAGAATGTATCGAACGGGAGATCTGGTGCGGTGGACGATCCACGGAAGCCTTGAGTTCCTAGGTCGCGCGGACGCGCAACTGAAAGTGCGCGGGTATCGGATCGAACCCGGTGAGGTGGAGGCTTCGCTTCAGCGACATCCGAACGTGCACTCCTGCGTTGTGGTGGGAGAGGATCGGGGCGACCAGGGAAAGGAACTCGTCGCTTATCTGGTGGCGCGCTCCGCGGTCTCTTTGACAGTCAGCGGACTTCGACAGTGGCTGGCCGACCATGTGTCCGACTACATGATCCCATCCCGGTTCTTCGTCCTGCCGGCTTTGCCTCTCACGCCTGCGGGCAAAGTGGATCGTCGGGGCCTGTCGACATCTCGGGGCGAGGAGCTTCCCGCGGGGAGCGTTCATGCGGCGGCCACCACCCCTCTCGAGTGCGAGTTAGTTAGGGTGTGGCAATCTGTGCTCAACAAGGCCCGGATCGGGATCGATGATCACTTTTTTGACCTGGGTGGAAATTCACTTCTCGCTTCACAGGTGTTTGCGTCGCTTGAATCCGCCTTGGGGAAACGTCTCCCCCTGTCCCTGCTATTCGAAGCCCCGACTATTCGTGCCATTGCCCGGAGGCTGGAAGACCAGGAGTGGAAACCGACGTGGGACTGTTTGGTTCCGTTGCAAACAGGAGTAAGCGGGCAGCCGGTATTTCTGGTTCATGGCATCAAGGGGAACGTGGTCGGATTTCACAGCTTGGCGCGCGAATTGGGGGTTGATCGTCCAGTGTATGGTCTGCAGGCACAAGGCCTCGACGGGGTTCAACCGGCGATCCAAACCATTGAGGACATGGCTCGGCTCTATCTCCAGAGGTTGCAGGCTGTTCATCCGGAGGGGCCTTATCACCTCATCGGCCTTTCGTTTGGTGGCCTGGTCGCCTACGAAATGGCCCAGCAGCTCAAGGCGATGGGACGTAGCGTGGGGCTAGTGGGCATCCTGGATACCTTCCCAACGGGATATGATCAGCATCTCGGGTGGCGGGCCAGGCTGGAGAACTTTTGTGGAACTGTGGTATCCAAGCTCAAGGCGCATTGGACCCTGCACGCTCGAGAAGGGCTACGGGGCCTGCCTTGGATCTTGCGCGAACGCTGGCAGACCTTGTGCCGATGGGTTCAGCCTATCTGGTCTCCTCTTCGCGGGAAGGGAGATTCCGCATCCGGAACAGCCGTCGCGGACCCGTCCGTGTTGGTAGAACGGCTGAATCACCAAGCCTGTGATCGATACGCTGTTTGTCCTTATCCGGGCAAGGTCGCCCTCTTCATCGCGGCCGAGTCCCCCCCATCGATTAAGGAATTATTGCGTAAGGTATGGAAACCGCTGCCGGTCGAGGGGGTTGACGTCTACGAGAGCCCGGGTGACCACAATACCATAGTCGAACCGCCTAACGATCGAGTGTTGGCCGGCAAGCTGCGTTCCTGTCTCAGGGAATTTGAGAATGGTTCCTCGTAGCGTCACTGTTCACTGCAGGCCCCTCTGCTGGCATCCGTTCAATCAACTCATCTCCGTTTCCGGCGGGGTGTCCGATGATCCTGAGAATGCACGTTCTCCGATGAACCAGTCTTCGACCTTTCTTCGCGCCCACGGTGTTTTGCGAAGGAACGTGAGGCTTGATTTCACGGATGGGTTGAACTGAAAGCACCGGATTGGGATCCGCTGTGCCATCTCCCCCCACCCATGTTGCTGAACGAGGTGGTTGATGATGTGCTCCAAGGTGATTCCATGGAGCGGATCGCGTGGGTGGAGGGGAGGATTAGGCATTTCAGATTTCGCAGTCGCGGTTTAAGCCGGTGCTTTCATAAGTGTTTAACAGCGGACGCCTCGTACGGCAAGGTCTTGGCCTTCCCACCGTTTAGACCACCGTGCGGCGGGGGCTGAGGCTGCCGCTTCGGTGGCGGGGTCCTCAGATGCCAACACTACCGGCCGTAACCGCAATGCCAACCGCACGGTGACTCCCACCAAGTATGTCGGCATTTTTCGGGGATCAGCTATCGAGGGAGCGATTGAAAGCCCTGCTCGAGGCGGCAAGATCACGACGAACGTCTGGCACGCCGCCAGGAATGCGGATGGCAAGCTGGTGGCGGGCACCCGGATCGTTCTAAAGCCTGGGTATAATGAAGCAGGACATAAGATCGTCAACGATACCCGCTACCAGGAACTCTCTGTGGATCAGATTGAGAGGTATCTGGCCGAACATCCGGACTCCACCATCGTTGATAATCGTTCCCCCTCGGAATTTGCTGAGGGTCATTTGCCGAAATCCGAGAATCACGATTTGACTGACGAAGCCACCTATAAGAGTGTCTTGTCTAAGTTCGACAAATCTAAGCGGTACGTGGTGGTGAGCAATAGCGGCGGTTATCGCACGATCCGGGCGCTAGACTATTTTGAGTCCCACGATTTTCCTCATGCCGTGGTGCTCAGGGGTGGATTCGGCGCCTGGGTGGATGCGGGTAGGCCTAGCGAGAAATAGAATTTTCGAAAATCTGATCTATGAAGCTGCTCTTCTGTCTAACTAGTGTGGCTGTGGGTTCCGTATTGAACGCCGTGGCTGATTCGACTCGCCACTGGCCGACCTGGCGCGGTCCGTTGGCAACTGGGGTCGCTCCCCATGCCGACCCTCCCACCACGTGGAGCGAGACCAGCAACGTGAAGTGGAAGATCGCCGTGCCCGGACGCGGCACCGCGTCGCCTGTGGTCTGGGAAAACCAGATCTTCATCCTTACCGCCATTCCCACGGGCCGGAAGGGAGAACCAAATCGTCAACCCACTTCTTCGACGACTACCACTGCAGCCTCAACAAAAGCTGTGGCAGAAAGTCGACCCGGGGCGACACCTCAGCCAGATACCAGGCCCAACACCAGCCCCAACCGGACTCGCCGAGCTGGCGAGGGTGGGGGTGGTGCGATGGTAGAGCAGGTCACCGAGGAGCAGCGCTTTTCGGTAATCTCCTACGATCGGGCGACTGGGAAAATCCTCTGGCAGCATTCTCCGCGGACCTTGGTTCCTCATGAGGGGCATCACAAGGATCATGGATTCGCTTCCGCCTCACCCGTGACCGACGGCGAGGTGATGATTGCCTCCTTTGGATCACGGGGGCTTTTTGCATACGATCTCAAGGGGAATCTCCTTTGGGAAAAGGATCTGGGACAAATGACTACTCGAAATACGTTTGGCGAAGGGAGTTCGCCTGCACTGGCCGGGAATACGGTGGTCGTTGTTTGGGACCACGATGGCGAAGGAGACTTCATCGTGGCTCTGGATAAGCGAAGTGGAAAGGAGCTGTGGCGACAGAAGCGCGACGAGGCCACCAACTGGAGCACTCCTTTGATCTTGGAGCACGAGGGACGCAAGCAGGTGGTGGTCAATGGGGGCGTTCGGGTGCGGGCCTATGATCTAAGCACGGGGGCTGCGATCTGGGAGGCGGGCGGCCAGACCAAGAACGTGGTTCCGGCACCCGTCACGGGCCACAACCGAGTCTACGTGATGAGCGGTTGGCGAGGGGCAGCTCTTCAGGCGATCACCCTAGGGAGAACAGGCGATCTTACCGGGACGGATGCGATTGCCTGGAGTCATAACAAGAGCACGCCCTACGTGCCTTCGCCCTTGCTATACGGCGATTGGCTTTACTTTTATGCCCACAACAACGCACAGCTCACCATTCTCAATGCCAAGGATGGCCAGGAGCATTTGAATGCTGAACGCCTCGAGGGCTTGTTCGGAGTCTATGCCTCGCCGGTGGGGGCGGCGGATCGCGTGTACCTCGTGAGCCGCGATGGGGGGACCTGGGTTATCAAGAATGGGCCAGGCCTGGAGGTTCTGGCCAAGAATAAGCTCAACGACGGATTTGACGCCTCACCGGCAGCCGTCGGGAAAGAGCTACTCCTGCGCGGTCGGGAGTTTCTTTACTCACTCGCCGAGGGATCCGGCTCACAATTACAATGAGTTCTGGTGTGTTCAATCGTTTCCTTAATGCCCACTTTGCGCTGGGAGTTGGTGGCGGAGTTCCGGCTCCGTTGTTCGCGCGTCATTGGCTCTTAGCGCCTCGGTTCAATCGAGTGTGACTAGGAAAGGGCTCCTCGGTCTCTCAAAACCCTCGAGAGAGCCAGCCTTCTGGTCGGGCGTCCTCCGTGCTTTCTGTTTTTCTGATGCTCGTGCTCATTGTCCTCGTTACTTTGACGGCGGTAGCTCTCTCGACTGGTGTCTCCTCCTGAGTGGAGCCCACAAGCAGCTCAGCATCTTTACTCTTTCGGGATAACGACGCATCTAACAACACCCGATCGGACCGTTCGTCCGATCGGGTGCCTTTATGCTCGCTGTCCTTCCTTTCCACCTCCCCTTAAATCTACCCAGAGCCGAACCTTTATCGGTTTTGCCCACCAGATCTGTAGGTATCCATTCAGATTCTTTGGTTCTTCGAGTTTATCTCAAAGTCTTTTATATTATGGGTTTGCGTCTGGATACTAAACTGCATCTTGGTTAGAAGTGTAAAAGTCTAATAAACTCTATTGACTTAATAGACAAATGAACCATACTCCACTCTGTTAACTGCGATGAGCGACGTGAACAGGTGTGGCCTCCCTGAGGTTTGGGACTGTGTTGATCACGGTGCATGAATCGCGGGTGGTTCAGGTCGAGAAGAACGAGAAGGTTCGACTCGATCAGGCCTCGTCGCCCGTCGCCAAACCCGGATCGCGTGGATAATCGACCCTCTCGACACATGAAACTCTCTCCTTTCTTAAAACTCAGAAGTCTCTGCGTTCTCCTGGTGGCTCTCACTGCGGCGGGGGATGCAACGGCCAAGAACCTGAAGCTGCTCAATGTCTCCTACGATCCGACCCGTGAGCTGTACGTGGATTTCAACGCCGCCTTCGCCAAGCACTGGGAGGCGAAAACAGGTGATAAATTGGAGGTCCAGCAGTCCCACGGCGGCTCGAGCAAGCAAGCGAGGGCTGTGATCGACGGCTTAAGCGCGGACGTCGTGACGCTAGCATTGGCGTACGATGTGGATGCGATTTCCGAGAAGGCTAAGCTACTCCCCGAGGATTGGCAAAAGCGGCTTCCTCACAACAGTGCGCCCTACACGTCGACGATCGTATTTCTCGTTAGAAAGGGAAATCCGAAAGGGATCAAGGATTGGGACGATGTCGTGAAGCCTGGGGTTGCAATCATTCCGGCGAATCCTAAGACATCAGGCGCAGCACGATGGGCCTATCTTGCGGCCTGGGGCTACGCCCTCAAGAAATCAGGCGGGGACGAGGCTGCCGCGAAGGACTTCGTCGCCAAGTTCTACCGGAACGTTCCGGTGCTTGACTCCGGTGCCCGTGGCGCCACCACTACGTTCATTCAGCGGGGCATTGGTGATGTCCTGGTGGGCTGGGAAAATGAGGCCTATCTGGCACTCAAGGAATTCGGGGCTGACAAGTATGAGATCGTGACCCCGTCGGTCAGCATCTTGGCGGAGCCCACCGTGGCACTCGTTGATAAAGTGGCCAAGAAAAACGGCAATGAGGTCCTGGCGACGGCCTATCTTGAATACCTGTTTTCCGATGAAGGCCAGGAGATCGCAGGTAAACACTTCTACCGCCCGCGCTCCGAGAAGGCTCTGACCAAATACTCCGGTCAGTTCTCCAAAGTGGGTCTCTTCACGATTGATGAGGTCTTCGGTGGGTGGAAGAAGGCTCAAAAGACCCACTTCGACGACGGCGGCGTGTTCGACCAGATCTACAAGCCCTGAAATCACTTTTAAACGAATTGACGATCGAAAATAAAGTATGAGCACCACGCTGATCTCCAAGCCTCAGACCGTAGCAAGTGAGAGTACCCGCACCCGCCGTTCGATCGCCCGCCTGCTCGACCCGCTGGAAGCCATCGCCAGCAAGTCTGTCAATCTGATTAGTAACCATGGCGCGCAGTTCGAGGTGAATGGGGAGACCTATGGGCTGCCTCGCTACCTGTTCATCGGCCCTAAAGGCGGGGCGGAGCCGATCCGCATCGGCATCTTCGCCACCATCCATGGGGACGAGCCGGAGGGTGCCCACGGAATCATCCAGTTCCTGCGGCTGCTCGAGCAGTCGCCGGAAATCGCCCGCGGGTACTGCCTGTTCATCTATCCGATGTGCAATCCCACCGGCTATGAAGACAACACCCGCTGCTCGCGTCGCGGCCGTGATCTCAATCGCGAGTTCTGGAATCACTCGACGGAGCCGGAGGTCCAGTTGTTGCAATCCGAACTATGCACCCACGTTCTTGACGGCATCGTGTCGCTGCATTCGGACGACACCAGCCATGGCGCCTACGGATTCGTGAGCGGCGCCACGTTGACCAAGAATCTCCTGGATCCGGCGCTCGCTGCGGCCAACGAAATTCTTCCGCGCAATAACGACTCGATTATCGATGGATTTACGGCCAAGAACGGCATTATCCGACAAGGCTATCGAGGCATTCTAAGCGCACCTCCGGTGGTGCGACCCCGGCCCTTCGAAATCGTTTTCGAAACTCCCCAAAAAGCCCCCCACTATGCGCAAGTCCAAGCCACGGTGGTGGCTTTGACGACCATCCTCACGGAGTATCGCAACCTGGTGTCCTACGCGGCCAACCTCTGATCTCATGAGCCGCTGGCGACAAAAGAGTGTGCTTCCGGGATTCGGGCTTTCGCTGGGCTACACGATGGTCTACCTGACCCTGATCGTGCTTATCCCGCTCGCCGGCACTTTCCTCAAAACCTCGAGCATGTCCTGGGGGCAGTTTTGGGACACGGTCACCTCATCGCGTGTCTTGGCCTCCTACAAGCTGACCTTTGGCGCCTCCTTCCTCGCGGCTCTGGTGAATCTGGTCTTCGGACTGCTGGTTTCGTGGGTGCTCGTGCGCTATGACTTTCCGGGACGCCGAGTGGTCGACGCTCTCGTGGACCTGCCCTTTGCACTGCCCACAGCGGTCGCCGGCATCGCCTTGACCGCAGTTTATTCCACGAACGGTTGGATTGGGTCGCGACTCGAACCTCTGGGGATCAAGGTGGCGTTCACTCCCCTGGGCGTCTGGCTGGCGTTGACGTTCATTGGGCTGCCCTTCGTGGTGCGCACTGTGCAACCCGTGCTCGAGGACATGGAGCCTGAGTTGGAGGAGGCGGCCGCCAGCCTGGGGGCGACGCGATGGCAGACGTTCCATCGAGTGATCCTCCCCATGCTCTATCCTCCACTGCTAACGGGCTTTGCCTTGTCTTTCGCCCGCGCCCTCGGGGAGTACGGCTCGGTGGTGTTCATCTCGGGGAATATGCCCATGAAGACGGAGATCACTCCGCTGCTGATCATTACCAAGCTGGAGCAGTATGACTACGCGGGTGCCACTGCGATTGCCGTAGTGATGTTGGTGACCTCCTTCGTCCTTCTCCTGTCCATCAACGTGCTCCAGTGGTGGGGAAGCCGATATCACCAAGCCGTCTGAGCCTTCGCTAACCCATGCACACCACCTCCTCACTCAGTCACGGTCCGCGACACCCCGCCACTCGGCGTGCGACCGCGGAACCCGCCTGGGTGCGGGTTATGCTGATCGCGGCGGCCCTGTTGTTTCTGGGTTTGCTGTTGGTGGTTCCGTTGGCCTCGGTGTTCGCTCATGCCCTGAGCAAAGGCTTCGGCCCATACTTTTCTGCGTTTACCGATTCCGTGACGCTGGCGTCGATCCGACTCACGTTGTTGGCCGCCGCGATTGCAGTCCCACTCAACCTGGTGTTCGGGGTGTGTGCGGCGTGGGCCATCGCCAAGTTCGACTTCCCGGGCAAGAATCTGCTGATCACCTTGATCGACCTGCCTTTTTCCGTCTCCCCGGTGATCTCGGGTCTGATCTATGTTCTGCTGTTTGGCGCGCAGGGACTACTGGGACCGACGCTACAGAACCACGATATCAAGATCATCTTCGCCGTCCCCGGGATCGTGTTGGCCACCATCTTTGTCACGTTCCCCTTTGTTGCGCGTGAGTTGATTCCCCTGATGCAGGCCCAGGGCAAGAGTGAGGAAGAGGCAGCCATAGTTCTGGGGGCGAGCGGATGGCAGACCTTCTGGCGCGTAACCTTACCCAATATCAAATGGGGTCTGGTCTATGGGGTCATTTTATGCAATGCCCGCGCCATGGGCGAATTCGGGGCTGTGTCGGTTGTCTCGGGTCATATCCGGGGCGAAACCAATACGATGCCCCTTCACGTTGAAATCCTTTACAACGAATACAATTTTGTTGCTGCGTTTGCAGTGGCCTCGCTACTGACGATGCTTGCCCTGGTCACCTTGGTCCTGAAGACCTGGGTCGAATGGCAAGAATCTCACAGCGAGCATACGGAACCTCCCGCCGCCACTTCCGCATCCCTGTCATGAGCATCGAAGTTCGCAATATCACCAAACGATTCGGTTCTTTCACGGCTTTGAACTCGGTGAGCCTGGAAGTGCGCTCCGGTGAGTTGATCGCGCTCCTGGGGCCTTCGGGCTCCGGTAAGACGACGCTGCTGCGCATTATCGCGGGGCTGGACTTCGCGGATCCGGGCTCGGCCCAGGTGTTTTTCCACGGGGAGGAAGTGACGAATCGGCGTGCGAGTGAGCGAAAAGCGGGCTTCGCCTTTCAGCACTATGCGCTGTTCCGGCACCTCACGGTGTTTGAGAACATTGCCTTCGGACTGCGTGTTCGCCCGCGGGAGACCCGTCCGCCGGAGGCGGAGATCCGCCAACGGGTGACTCGGCTTTTGCAGCTAATCCAGTTGGAGCCCCTCGCTGGCCGGTATCCGTCCCAGCTCTCCGGAGGCCAACGGCAGCGTGTCGCGCTGGCGCGGGCGCTGGCCGTGGAGCCCAAAGTCTTGTTGCTGGATGAGCCGTTCGGAGCGTTGGACGCCAAGGTCCGCAAGGAGCTTCGACGTTGGCTCCGACGCCTGCACGATGAGATTCACATCACGAGCATCTTTGTGACGCATGATCAGGAGGAGGCGTTGGAGGTCGCGGATCGCGTCGTGGTGATGAACGAGGGGCGCATCGAGCAGATTGGCACACCCGAGGAGGTGTACGACGAGCCGGCAAATGCCTTTGTCTTCGACTTCCTGGGCAATGTGAATCTTTTTCGATCGCGAATCGCCCACGGTAGCATCAAGGTGGGCGACACGGAGATTCACGTGCGCAAGACCGAGCCGGCCGCCGCATCGGATGCGCCTGCTTCCGTCTACTTCCGGCCTCACGATGTCAAGATCACCACGACCCCAGGCGCCAGCGCCAGCGTGGAGGCGCAAATCCTTCACGTGAATGCCGCGGGTCCGGTGGTGAAGTTGGATCTCAAGCGCACCGATGATGGCAGCGCGTTCGAAGTCCAGGTGCCCCGCGACGAATGGCGAGGCCTTAATCTCCAGGCGGGAGTTCGTGTTTACGTCCATCTGCAGCGCGTGCGCGTGTTTTCGGACAACCAATCCATCCCAACGGAGGATTTCCACATTTGAATCGTTACCGAATCAAACTCAACACCACCCGACTATGGCTCGCATCTACAACGAGAGGATCAAGAGTGTCCCGCTCAGCGGCCTGGTGCTGTGCGCCTCAAGCCTTTGGTTTAGTGGCTGCTCCAACGAGTCAACCGCACCTCGCTCGGATGTTCGCGTGGCTGAGGGTGCCTCCGCCGGGGTTCCTGGGGCTGTGGCCGCATCGGCCGAAACCGATCGGTTGAAGGCGGAGGAGGCTCGCTTGTCGGCGCTGACCAATCAGATCGCCACGGCTCAGCGAGCTCAATCCGAAGTCGTACAAAAGCTCCTTTCGAGGATCGAGGAGTTGGAGAAGCGCGATGGAGAACGAAGTGCGGCTGTCCAGGCGGTTCAAGCCGCATCGGAATCTCAAATCAAGGCGCGCGAGAACGAGATCAAGAGTTTGGCCACGAAGGAGACCGAGTGGCTCAGGAAAGTTTCGGAGCTGGAGACCAAGATCGCGTCCCTTCAAGCCGGACGGGTGCTGCCGGAGATCACCCTGCCCGCGGAGGATGCGCCGACCACCCGTGAACTCGACCAAAAGATACGCATCGCCGAGCGCAACAACGAGCTGGCTGCCGAGGCCGCTGCGGCGCGGGCCAAGGAAGCCCCCCGCCTGACGGCTGGGCCTTCCGGTTTCGGTCTCAGCTCGGCCGACACCAATTATGTGCTGAAACTACGCGGTCTGGTCCAGCTCGACACCCGATCCTTCTTGCACGACAACCCGCTGTCCGAGGGCAATGACACATTCCTGTTGCGCCGGGTTCGCCCAATCGTGGAGGGAACCGTATTCCGTGACATTGATTTCCAATTCGTTCCCGACTTCGGCGGCTCCGCGGTTCAAATTGTGGATGCGAACCTCACCTACCGTTTCCGTCCTGAGCTGCAGCTCAAGGCCGGCAAGTTCAGGGGGCCGGTGGGCTACGAGAATTTGCTGGCAGACGCGACATTGCCCTTCAACGAACGATCATTTGTGACGGGGTTGGTTCCGTCGCGCAGCCTTGGTGTGCAGTTGGGGGGAGAGGCCCTGGATGGACTCCTGAGCTACTCGGCCGGTGTGTTCAATCTGGGCGGTGATGGTCGCAGCGCGGCCACTTCAGATTTCGGAGATGACAAAGAAATAGGCGGCCGATTTTTTGTGCGGCCATTCAAGGCGTCCCAGACCACCGCTCTTCAGGGCTTCGGGTTTGGAGTGGGGGGCAGTTATAGCCAGGTGAGTTCCAATGCGTCGGGATTGCCGGCGACCACGGGAGGCGCTCGACCGGGGTACCTAACTCCCGGGGCTCAACAATTCTTTGCCTATAACCCATTGAACGGTGCGACCGTGGTAGCGGATGGGGATCAATGGAGGCTGTCTCCCCACCTCTCCTACACCTGGGGTTCCTTTGGGCTCTTGGGGGAGTACGCGGTTTCCCACCAATCCGTGCTCTCCGCCCTCAACAACAGTCCCATTCGCCGCCTCGCGGGGCTTGATCACCAGGCCTGGCAGCTGGCGGTTCAATGGGTGCTGACCGGTGAACCGGCATCCTTTCACGGCATCACCCCGAATCGACCGTTCCGGCCGGGATCTGGCGGATGGGGTGCCTGGCAGTTGGTGGGACGCTTCGGGCAGCTGGAGATCGATGATGACACCTTCCCCAACTTTGCCAACGCCGCCAATTCCGCCAGCGGAGCCACTTCCTGGGCGGTAGGGATCAATTGGTGGCTGAACCGCAACCTGCGCCTCCTGACGAGCTATTCACACACGACGTTTGAGGGCGGTGGAAACTTCAGCCCCTTGGACTCCTCCACCTTCACGCCACCGGCGACGGTGAGTGCGCAGGACGAAAACGTCATTTTCACCCGCATGCAGCTCTCATTCTGATCAGCGCCCATGCCCTTTTCGAAACCCATTCACGCCTTTGCTCGGCTGCTCGACTATGACGAGTCGGTCTCGCCGGCGTTGCGCTGGAAGGGTTGTTCGCCCGCGCTCCTGCAAACCGCCCTAGGCCTGCGGAGCTTCTCTTTTGCCGACCCTTCCCCGGGAGGCAGTCAACCTAGAAACAAAGCCCTTTCAGGAGCTCACCGGACCACCGGCAGTTCTTCGAGCAAGAAGAAGAAACCCGGTGAGCCCGAGTTTTCAGCGCGCGAGGGCGATCCTCGCTCAAGTCCGGCCACCACCGGGTCACGTGGAGCGCAACCTGAATCCCACCCACTCCGAGTCCCAGCCGTTTTCGCTGGTGACTGATTTCCGGTCTGGCATTTTCCGGGAAGCTCAGCCTTCATACCCATCCGAACACCGGCGCGAGGGGACCATTCGTCCACTCTCAGCCCATTCGCCTAAGTCCATGAACATTTTTTACCTTCAGATCAGAGTCATGCTGGTCCTTGCCTTTGCGTCGATGGGGGCCGGGGCTGCGACTGTTCTTACGTTTGCGGGGAGCGGCGTGAAGGGTTTCTCGGGCGATGGTGGACCAGCGGGAGCCGCGCAGCTGAACAATCCGTTCGGCATCGCTCGCGGACCCGACGGATACCTCTACATCTGCGATGTCGACAACCACCGGATCCGGCGGGTTGCCCCGGACGGCACCATCTCCACCTATGCCGGGAGCGGGAACCGCGGCTATCGAGGGGATGGCGGCCCCGCAACCAATGCATTTTTGAACGAACCCTATGAGTTGGCTTGGGACAAGTCCGGTCATTTACATTTCATCGAGCGATTGAACCATTTGGTCCGCCGCGTGGATGCGAAGACCGGTGTGATTTCCACAGTGGCTGGCCTGGGAACTCCGGGGTTTGCGGGGGATGGTGGGTCGGCCCTCCAAGCGCAGTTCAATCAGCCTCACAGTCTGGCCTTTGATGGTGCGGGTGATCTGTTTGTGTGTGATGTTCTCAATCACCGAATTCGCAGAATCGACCTCACGAGCGGCCACATCTCAACCTGGTCGGGGAACGGAGACAAGCGCACGGCGCAGGATGGTTCGCCGGTCACGGGATCCGCGTTGCATGGCCCAAGAGCGTTGATCTTCGGTCCAGACGGCCGAGGCTGGCTGGCTCTGCGCGAAGGGAATACCCTGCTGGTGCTGGATCCGAAGGCCAATACGTTGAAACGCATGGCGGGCATGGGTGTTTCTGGCTTTACGGGAAATGGCGGACCAGCGCGGGAGGCGAGCTTGGCCGGTCCAAAAGGGGTCGCACTGGATGCGATTGGCAATGTGTACCTGGCCGACACCGAGTCGCATTCCATCCGCTACCTTTCCCGCGAAAGCGCCACCTTGGAGGTGCTCGTTGGAAACGGGTTGAAGGGTGACGGTCCCGACGGAGATAACCCACGCGGATGTCGCCTGGCGCGACCTCATGGCATTTTCGTGGACAAGGATGGTGCGATCTACATCGGGGACAGCGAGAATCATCGCGTTCGGGTTTGGCGGAAGTAATCGCACCTCATGAGAGTGATTGCCTCCAGGTAAGGAGATTCCGACTCCGTCGAGGGATCGAAAGCGGCAGAGGGCTGCCGCACTCCATATGTCCCACACCCTTGCCGCCTTTCGATAAACCGAGAATCGCTGCTCTCGACTTCATGGGTGCCATACGGCATGCTAACCCCATTCTATGGCTAAAGAATCCAAACGCTACTGGCTCACCTTCGACTCCAAAGGGGTTCGACGTCCGCTCATCTGGGAAATGAGCAAGAAGTTTGACGTCGTCTTCGATATCCGTAGCGCCACTGTCACTCCGCTGCTCGGCATCATGGCGATCGAGCTCTCCGGCGACGGGGACGTCATCGCAGCCACGGTCAAGTGGCTGAAGCGTCGTGGAGTTCAGGTGGACCCGATCTGAGCCGAATCTCGTGCGCGTTCGGGGAACGTTCTCAGCCAACGGCGGGCAGCAGCTGGAACTATGAAGCAGCTTAAATCCTCCCTCGGCGATTTGCGACGGTTGTTCACCCGCACCATCACGCTGCGGGATATCGCCGAGCCGTTGGTCTCCTTTGATCATACTCAGCTCGCTGGGGAGGTTCGGACCTTTATGGAACAGCGGGAGTTCGATGTGGTGGGAGTTCGGGAACACGGCGTCGTCACGGGTCTGGTGCTTCGTCCCGATTTAGTGGGACGTCTGGTGGGAGAACACCAACGTCCTTTTGGTGCCGCGGACGTGCTCCCGGATACCGATGCTCTGCACTCCGCCTTCGCAGCCCTGCGTGATCGCCGCTACTTTTTTGTCACGGTCCTCGGTCACGTGGGCGGCATCGTGACTCGTGGAGATCTGCAGAAAGCCCCGGTGCGTTTGTGGCTGTTCGGATTGGTCTCCCTGCTGGAGATGCAGATGCTTCGCGTGGTCCGGGAACGTTTCCCCGGGGATAGTTGGGATTCGTTGTTAACCAGTGATCGTCGAGAAGGGGCGAACCGCCTCTTTTCCGAGCGTCAGCGTCGCAACGAAGCAAGCGATTTGTCCGACTGCCTTCAGCTGGGGGACAAAGCGACGATTCTGATGAAAGACCCCGAGTTGTTTGCGATGAGCGGCTTCGCTTCGAAGCGCGCTCTGGAGACCTTCTTTAAGGAAGTGGGGATGGTTCGCAACGCGTTGGCCCACGCCAATGATATCCTATCCGGCCGATGGCCCGCCTTGGTGGATCTCGTGGGCCAGCTCGAGTCGCTTCTCGAACGTCTGGAGCGAGGCGTGCTAGTTCCGACGCCCGCGTTGCCGACGGGCGAGAGTTCAACCGGGTCTTAAAGCCTTCCGGTCAAAACTAGCACGAGGAGGATGATCACCACGAGACCGAGGCCTCCGCTCGGGCCGTAGCCCCAGTTTTTACTATGCCCCCAGGAAGGCAGCGCGCCGATGAGCATGAGGACGAGCACAATGAGGAGGATGGTTCCGATAGACATATTATTTTTAGTAGGAGTTTCGATCACTCGGCTCAGGGTCTGCTCCACGGAGCGCCGACGGGTCGGAAGCGAGCGCCGGTTGGTGATCCGGTGCCGTTGTTCACCCCGACCTTCCACACCCTAGCTTCAAAGGAGGACGCGCCACCATGGGGTGTTACCCTACCGCTTGGATCTGAGTTTTAACAACTCCAGGACACCCAGCGGAATAGCTCCGATCACGAGCAACCCGAACGCGTCCATCAGTGGCATGTAGCCGGTGTTGAGAATCTTTCCCACGACCGCGCTGTGCTGGCTGAGCACTTGCAGGCCCAGGGAAATGACAACCACCGCAATGAGGTTGATATTGCTGAAGAATGGAATCCTCCAGATGGGCTCAGTTTCGCTCCGTGCCCCAAAGGCTCGCAATAGTTCTGCGAAGACCAGAACGGTGAAGGCGGACGAACGCGCGGTCTCCGTGGTCCCTGTGCGAAGCCCATAGAGAAAGACGGCGAAGGTAACTCCCGCTGTTAAAAGTCCCGTGAGAAGCATGGTGCGCACGAACTTTGGATTGGCAATGCGTTCGTTTCTCCGGCGCGGCTGGCGCTTCATAAGATCGGCTTCGATTGGATCCGTGGCCAGGCAGAGCGCGGGCAATCCATCGGTCACTAGATTGATCCACAGGAGGTGGATGGGCAGCAGGGGGATGGGCATTCCAAGCACCAGGCACAAGGTCATCAGCAGCAGCTCCGCAGTGTTGCCAGCCAAGAGGTACTGGAGGGTCTTGCGAATATTATCATAGATGCCTCTCCCTTGTTCGATGGCGGCCACAATGGTGGAGAAGTTGTCGTCGGTGAGGATCATGTCCGCCGCCTGGCGGGTGACCTCGGTTCCGGATTTTCCCATGGCGATGCCAATGTCGGCTCCCTTGATGGCCGGCGCATCGTTCACTCCGTCGCCCGTCATCGCGACCACCGCCTCCCTGGCTTGCCATGCCCGCACGATCCGCAGCTTGTGCTCGGCCGTGACCCGTGCGTACACGGCAATGTCGGCTGCCTGCTTTCTCAGTTGAGCCTCCGTGAGTTTTTCCAGCTCGGCACCAGTGAGGGTGTGTCCTGCCGGCGACGCGATGCCGATCTCGCGGGCGATGGCGGACGCCGTCTCGGGATGGTCACCTGTAATCATCACGACCCGGATGCCTGCCGCCTGACACTTGGCCACCGCAACACTGGCTTCAGGGCGAGGAGGGTCGTACATACCAGACAGCCCGACGAAGACGAGATCGTGTTCTGCCTCCTCCGGATTCATTGCTGGCGCGGGAGTAACAGCCAAGTCGCGATAGGCGGAGGCGAGTACACGCAGGGCTTGTTTGGCCATGCGCGAAGTCTGGGCCAGGATGTGGGCGCGATCCTCGTCCGTCATGGAGCGGACACCGGTTGAGGTGTAGACCTGGGTGCAGAGGCCGACCAGCGGGCCGGGAGCGCCATTGGCAAAAAGTCGGCAAGTGCCATCCGGCATCCGGCGGGTGATCGAACTTCGTTTGCGATCGGAATCAAAGGGAAGCTCGCCGAGCTTCGGCCATTCTCTCTCAATTTGCTCCCGGTTGGCGCCAGCCTTGATGCCTGCGCTCAGCAAAGCTCCCTCGGTCGGATCACCCATCAGGCTCCAGACTCCATCCTTTTGCTGTAACTGTGAATAGTTGCCTGCCACGAGTCCCTCGCCTAGCTGGAGCAATGGGACGTGGTCGGCGGTTGCCGTCGGTTTTCCCTGAAACAGCACCTGGCCTTGGGGGCTGTATCCTTCGCCTTTAACCTCGTAGTGACGGCCTGACACATAGAGCGCCCGGACGGTCATCTGGCCGAGCGTCAGGGTCCCGGTCTTGTCGGTGCAGATGACGGTGGTGCAGCCCAGCGTCTCCACCGCAGTTAATCGTCGGACCAGCGCGTGAGAGCGTGCCATCCGCGACACCCCGAGCGCCAGTGCCACCGTCACCACGGCCGGCAACCCTTCGGGAACCGCAGCCACCGCCAGGCTGATCGCGTTAAGCAAGAGATCCAGCGGCTTGGTGCCCCGCATCAGGCCCAGTCCGAACAGCAGGCCGATGATCCCCAGCGTCGACCAGACTAACACCTTCGCGAGGGAGTTGAGTCTCTGCTGAAGTGGGGTTTTCTCCTCGCCCCCCGTCTCCGTCAGCAACCCGGCAATGCGACCAAGCTCGGTGTTCATCGCCGTGGCGACCACGACAGCCTTGCCTCTGCCACCAGCGACGCTCGTTCCCATGAAGACCATATTGGAGCTGTCCCCCAATGGCACTAGGTCGCTCTTCAGCACGTCGGAATGCTTGGTGACTGCTTCCGCCTCGCCCGTGAGGGTGGACTCGACGCATTTGAGAGAAGAGGTCTCCAGCAGCCGGGCGTCGGCCGGTACCCAATCACCGGCCTCGAGTGCCAGGATATCCCCGATGACGATCGCGGTGGCCGCGATCAGTTGCGGCTGACCGTCTCGTTGCACGTTCGCTCGCGGAGCGGTTAACTGACGGAGCGCGGCTATCGATTGCTCGGCACGATACTCTTGGTAGTAGCCGATGGCCGCATTGAGAATCACGATGGCCAGGATGGCGAGTGCATCTATCTTCTGCCCCATGAAACCTGAAACGATCCCTGCCACGATGAGGATCCAGACCAGCAGGCTGTTGAACTGGCTCGCGAAGATCCTCCAGCGGCTGATGTGCTTACGCTCGATGAGCTGATTGGGACCGTTGTTAAGCAGGCGCGTCGCCGCCTCGGCACTGGAAAGGCCCGCGGGGGTGCTGCCAAGGGTTCGAAGAATGGCCTCCCCGGTTTGAACCCGCCATGAGTCGCGAGGCGAGGTCGTCCCTTTAACGTGGGGCCGGGGTTTGGGGCGAGGGGCGGTGGTTTTCACCGGGAAGCCTGGCGAGAGATTTCAGGCTCGGCGTTCGCTATCGATGGTCCGCCTATGTCGAGGTCGTGCCATGGATCCATGAGCTTCGGACTGGGTTGTCCACCTGGCCTACCCTGGGTTTCCCAAGCTAGGGCGCTCACAAGGAACTCTTGCCCCATTTCCAATCCCGAATCTCAGGCAGGTCCTGACCCTGTTTGGCAATGTACTGCCGGTGCTCGGCGAGCTTGCGGACCAGCCGCCCTTTCAGGAGACGGCCACGATCCGCGGTCTCGGGGAGTCGATCCATCGTGTCCATCACCAGGTGATAGCGGTCGAGTTCGTTGAGCACCGTCATGTCGAAGGGAGTGGTGATGGTGCCCTCCTCTTTGTAGCCGCGCACATGGATGTTGTGATGGTTGGTGCGACGATAGGTGAGTCGATGGATTAACCAGGGATAGGCGTGGAAGGCGAAGATCACGGGCTTGTTCTTCGTGAAGAGTTCGTCGAACTCCTGATCCGGCATTCCGTGGGGATGCTCACGCTCCGGCTGAAGTCGCATCAGGTCAACGACGTTGACGACGCGGATCTTGAGTTCCGGTAAATGCTCGCGAAGGATGGAAACAGCCGCCAGCGTCTCTAGGGTCGGGACATCGCCGCAACAGGCCATCACCACATCGGGTTCGCCGCCGTCATCATTGCTGGCCCACTTCCAGATCCCGATGCCCGCGGTGCAATGCTCCACGGCCGCCTCCATGGACAGCCATTGGGGGGACGGGTGCTTGCCTGCCACGACGACATTCACGTAATGCCGGCTGCGAAGGCAGTGATCCATGACCGATAGGAGACAATTTGCATCCGGAGGAAGATAGACTCTGACGACTTCGGCCTTCTTGTTCACGACATGATCGATGAACCCTGGGTCTTGGTGGGTAAATCCGTTGTGATCCTGTCTCCACACATGCGAGGCCAGGAGGTAGTTCAACGACGCGATCTTTCGACGCCAGGGCAGCTGGGAGGTCACCTTGAGCCACTTCGCGTGCTGGTTGAACATGGAGTCAATGATGTGGATGAATGCCTCGTAGCAGTTGAAAAGGCCATGGCGCCCCGTCAGCAAGTAGCCCTCCAGCCACCCCTCGCATTGATGTTCGCTCAGCATCGAGTCCAGAACTCGGCCCTCGCGTGCCAGGAATTCGTCCGTCGGCAGGGTCGGACTTTCCCATTGGCGGTTCGTTTCTTCGAACAGAGCTTCCAAACCGTTGGATAGAGTTTCATCGGGCCCGAACACGCGGAAATTGCGCGCTTCACGGTTACACTTGGCGACATCCCTGAGGAAAGGCCCCAGCACATGAACGTCTCCGCAGCCAGGGACGCCCGGCTCGGGCACCGGCGCTGCGTAGTCGCGGAAGTCCGGAAGCCGGAGGTCGCGAAGTAGTATCCCGCCGTTGGCGTGAGGGTTGGCGCCCATGCGCCGTTCTCCCAACGGGGCCAGCTCGGCCAGTTCGGGACGGAGTCGGCCGGAGCCATCGAAAAGTTCCTCCGGACGATAGCTCCTCAGCCAAGACTCCAGCAGTTGAAGGTGCTCCGGATGCCCGGCGGGATTGGACAGCGGAACCTGATGGGCTCGGAAGGTTCCTTCGATCGGCCGTCCATCCACTACTTTCGGCCCGGTCCAGCCCTTGGGGGAGTCCAGCACGATCATGGGCCAGCACGCGCGGGCCCGCTCTCCCTCGACCCTTGCCGCATGCTGAATGCGCTTAATCTCCTCGATCACGGTCTCGAGTGTCGTGGCCATATCCTGATGCATGGCCCTGGGGTCGTGCCCCTGAACAAAGTGAGGCATCCATCCATAGCCGCGCAACAACTGGACCAGCTCTTGCCTGGGTATCCGGGCTAGCAGGCTGGGGTTGGCAATCTTATACCCATTCAAATGGAGGATGGGCAGGACGACTCCGTCCGTCACCGGATTGAGAAATTTGTTGGAATGCCACGCCGTCGCCAGCGGGCCGGTCTCGGCTTCACCATCGCCAACGACACAGGCCACAATCAGGCTGGGGTTGTCGAAGACCGCGCCGAATGAGTGGCTCAGTGAATACCCCAGTTCGCCACCCTCATGAATGGATCCCGGACATTCCGGAGAGGCGTGACTCGGGATTCCGCCGGGGAAGGAGAACTGCAGGAAGAGCTTTTGGAGTCCCGACTCGTCCTGCGTGACGTGGGGATAGATCTCACTGTAACTGCCTTCCAGGTAAGTGTTGCTGACCACCGCCGGGCCTCCGTGGCCCGGTCCCGACACGTAGATCATGTTGAGGTCGTGGTCCTTGATGACACGGTTCAGATGGACGTAGATGAAGTTCTGTCCCGGTGTCGTACCCCAGTGGCCGAGCAGCATGCGCTTCACGTCCGCCAACACCAAGGGCCTTCGGAGCAGAGGGTTGTCGTAGAGATAGATCTGCCCGACGGACAAATAGTTCGCGGCCCGCCAATAAGCATCCATTCGCTCCAGAAGCTCCGGCCTCAGGGTATAGCTAGTGTTCATGTCTCGGACATCGTTGAAAAGCCCGCCCTGCGCCGGAGGATTTAACTGCCCAAACTATTGGCCGACGACTTCGACGGTCAGTGCGGTAGTAGCCGGCTTTCCGACCTCTGGCGTGCCGGTGATCGTGATGTGATACTCGCCGAGCGCTACTTCGCGCGACACCACCAGCTGGACCTGGGCCTCGGCCTTGTCGCTGCCTTTGACCAGAACAGATTTAGGCAGCACCACCAGACCGTCCGTCTTAATGTCGAGCTGAACGTCGCGTTTGAAGTCGGCGCCGCGGTTCAGCACGATGGTCATGGGAGTCTCAGTTCCTTGCTTGAGTGTTTTGTTGGCCGGGACCGCGATGCTGAACTGTTCGTCCAGTGTCACCACACCCCCTTGGGAGCTGACGCTTTTCGTCTGGCAACCGGTCACAGTCAGGAGGACCAGCGACAAGATCCCGGCAGCCAGGGCCGGGATCTTGGGGAGGGTGCTTGAGGGGGTGAAAGCCGTGAGATTTGTATTCTTCATCCCCTAGTGTATAAGCGTCACCCTCGACTCTTGCTATGGGGTATAACCCCACCCTCGGCGCAGTTCTCGCTCATTCGCTGACGCCCCTGCGCTCGGACTTTAAGTGCGGGGATGTGGGGGCTCTGCCCAGGCGGAGTTGATAACTGGGTTGTGCGTTGTTGATCGGAAATCATTTGGGAGCTTGGGAGTGGGCTTCCACGAACCAGAGCCACTTGTCGATGCCTCGGGACACCTCGGTAAACAGATCCGCAGTATCGGCATCCTCAAGTTCATCGGCCTCGTTGATCGTGGTTCGAGCCTCCTGCCCAAACGTGGACAAGGCTCGGGCGACGGCCTCCACATGGGCCATGCCATCCGCGATGGTAAGGGGATATTCGGGAAGGCGGGATCGGGCGGCGGCCACGCGTACAGTTCCTTCGGCGACTCCCCCGAGTTGCACGATTCTCTCCGCGATCAGGTCCACGTACGACTCAATTGCTTCATCGATTTGATCAAAGAGTTCGTGCAGACCGATGAAGCTGGGCCCCTTCACATTCCAATGGGCTTGCTTCATCTGCATTTGGAGATCCACCGCGGAAGCCAGCCGGAGGTTCAGAAGAAGGTTCAATTCCGAGCGTCGCGGGAGCGAGATGTCGTTCTCGGTGGCGTACATCTTGGGCATTTCCGTGGAGGTCGTGAGGCGGTTTTTCATGGATGGTTTTCGTTCTGTGGCTGAGGTAAATCTCGCCACATCAACAACGCTACGTGACGCTGCGCATCCCTGGCTATGGGGTGATCACCCCCCCTCTCTTGGTTGTAATTAATCCCGGGCGAGGCTTGGGGGGCGGATAGACTCCGTCGAGCTCACGAGTCTTATGAAGCTTTTTGCCATTGGTCTCTCGACCCCCGTGGGAGTCCTAGAGATGAGCCGGGCGATCGAAGATCCCCGGAATGGATCCCCTGAAAACCAAGAGCATCGCGCAGCGATGCCACATCTTGGACAGGGGACATATTGCCCACGGACCACGCGGACCACACGGATCTGAAGAGGGACTGTAGGGGACGACGTCAGTCTTCAGGACCGCAGGGGGAATTTACCGCCCCCGAGGAGTTCCCTACAGTCCCGATTGTAGGAGCCGAGGTAACGAGGCTGGGTTCACTGGGAGGCCGTCGGCCTGCGAGAACCACCCCGACTCCGAGCCGGGGTGGGCCAACTCAGTCTGACTACTTAGAGTCCGTCAGTGCGAAGCATTGCAGCTCACGTCCGTCGCGCACATAGATGCGGCCACGAGCGTAGGCGGGATGCGACCAGGTTTTGCCGCACACTTGGACCTGTCCGAGGCTTTCAAACTTCTCTGGTGACGCTGCCAGAAGCGATAGTTGGCCGGCTTCGTTGAGGGTGATGAGTTTGTCGCCCACCGCTATGGTCGCCACAAAATCCGTTTTGGCACCCTTGCCGAAACCAGGTTGAGACCATCGGATCGCGCCCGTGTCCGGGTTAATGCAGAGATAGTCAGTGGTTCCGCCGAATCCAAATAGCGAGCTGCCAGATCGAGTTGGAGTCGATAGATTGACTTTGAGTTCACGGTTCAGCCAGAGCTGCTTTACCGTCAGGGATTCTGTTGACTTCACTACCTGAACGCAGACCATCCCGTAACTGTGCGAGGCGACCACGACCCGGTCGTCGCCCAGGACCACTGGTGTGAGCGCATGCCGCTTGGCCGCTGTCTTGATGGGAAACCGCCACAGCAGCCTGCCGGTCTCCACCTGAATCCCGACCAGAGAATCTGCCGTAAGCGCCACGAGCTGCCGGATCCCTGCCAAGGTCGAGATGACCGGGCTGGAATAGGCGGTCTCCTCGCTCATCGACTTCCAGAGAACCGTGCCAGTGCGCTTGTCAAAGCACACGAAGGTCGCCCCATTGGTGCTGCCCACCGGTACGAGGATGCGGTCGCCATCAATGACCGCCGATCCATTGTGCCCCCGTCGAATGGCGGCTCCCTCCAGAACTTTTGTGCCCACGAAGATGACCCCGAAGTCTTTTTCAAAGTGCGTGCGCCACCGGGTCGAGAGGTCGCTCAGGTTCAGGCAGCGAAACTCGCCCATGCAGGACTGGACATACACCCGGTCTCCGTCGAGAACGGGTGTTGAGCGAGGTCCTCGGCCCCATTCATCGCCGAACCCTTCGGCAAAGGAAGTCTGGCGAAGTACCTTTCCGTTGGATGCCGAGACGATGTGAACGGTCTCCTGTCCCGACTGCTCATCCAGATAGACCAGGGTATCTCCGGCTACAACCGGAGCCGCTAGCCCAGGGCCGACCGGAAGTCGCCAGAGGGGTTTGAGGTCTGCGCTCAGGCTTGCGGGTGGGGCTTCCCCTGCGACCTGGCCATCACGTTGAACTCCTCGCCACTGCGGCCAGTCCGCTGCCCCGCATCGGCTTGAGACGAGGCAAAGAAGGAAACCCAGCAGGCAGACCAGCGGGCTGGCTGAATGAGATCGCGGGAATAGGTTCATGAACTGCATCTTGATACGCCCATCTCCCGATCGATGTCACAACAAATCTGTTGCTGTAGCGTGGGCTGGAGAATCGTTCGAGGACAACCACACCACAGTGCTTACTTTCCATCGTGCTTCCCGGACCCGCAGAGGTCACCGACATTAGCCGGGCGATCGTAGATCCCCGGGGAAAGCGTTTTCGGTTAGGGCACCCCGCCGGGCGTGCCAGCTCGTTCTTCCCGATAGTCTCACACAGGGTCCGCAGAGGTCACCGAGAAGGAAGGGGTGAGCCGTCCTGCTCCGTCGACGGGTCGATCCACGTTCAGCCGAAAAGTCGGTTCCACAGCGGAGCCCGCGGAAGGTAGCGTAACGTGGCCGCCTGTCTAAACTCGGACAGCAGCTTTCGGCGGGCGGCGAATCCGAACGCCAGACTCACCGCGAGGCTAATGAATAGCCACAGAAAGATCGCCTCCCCGTAATGAGCTCTCTCGGTAAGGGTCGCGATCAGGAACAGGACTGCACCCCAGATGATCCAGGGTGTCCACAGGATCCGCATCATGGTGGCCGAGTTGGCCCGGTTCGCATTGGCTGTGGTCAGGCTTTGCCAGAGGCCGACGTGGAACACCGCCCATAGATCGGTGAGGAGGACGAGCAGGCTGGCAATCCACGTTACCCACCACAACCCCCTTTCGCCCATCATGTCGGGATGACGCAGCCCTGCTCCCAGGAAACAGAGGGCAAGAACGATAGCGAAAACCACGGGGCCCAAGAATTGGCGGCGCAGCGCCTGGAATTGTCCCTCAATCACGTCCGCAACCTCCAGAGGGGTGGAGAGGAGCAGCTCCAAGGCCCCCGTGCGCCGATCCTCGGCGAGCTGAAGGCACGTCTCACTCACCAGCCAGCCCTTCAGAATCGAGTTCAGGAGGAAGGCGGTGATGATGTAGGTGGTCGGCTCCAGCCAATAGCCGTCATACTTCACCCACCCCAGAATCCAACCGGATCCTGCCAGAGCGATGGTTGCCCACACCAAGGCGGGCTTAATGCGCGAACGCGCTGCCAGCCAATAGAAGGCATTGACCTCCAGTAGTCGCGTGCGATGTCTGGCTCTCTGCACGGAGTTGCCCAACGACCACTGGACCCATCTCGCGCCGAACCTCCATCCTGAGCTCGCTGGCGGCTTGTCCTGCCAGGAGTTTCGCACAATGAAGCCCGCACTGATGAGGAAAAGCCAGCCGCACACATGAGTAATCAGCAACGAAACCGCGAAGGCTGCCTCATGGCTGGGATAGTTTGCGGCAAAGGCATAAAAGTAAGCGGCACCCGGGCTGGGCAGTATCAACGCGTAAGGCGGCTGACTCCAATTGTAGTAGGCTCCGAGAATTCCCCCGATCAAGGGGAGCACCGCCGCGAAGAACAGGACGATCCCCGTGCACAAGCCGGCCGAGTGGCGCTCGTGAGTTGTCACGGCTGAGGCGATCATGCCCGCCGATAGGGAAAAAAACATCGTGTTCAACAGCACGAGTGCGACACGCCAGAATTCACCCGCCGTGACGCCCCCCATCAAGAGCGGCAGGGCGAGCGTCGGGAGCGTGGCCATCAACGCGTAGAGCGAATGCATGGAACCCGCGACAAACTTTCCTGCCACCACATCATAGCCCCGAAGATCCGTGAGGAACAGGAGTCCCAGCGTGCCGTCGCGTTTCTCCTCGCTGAGGCTGTCCGAGGTGCTGCGCGCTCCGGCGATGAGGCAGAACAGTCCGGCCACGGTCGTGAGTGACCAGAAAATCATGGTGCCGATCCCCGCGGCTGCCTGTTGCCCTGATGTCACGTAGACGATCGCTCCGATCGCGATGGCGGCGAAGGCCGCCCCGCTCCGCATCCAATGAGTTCCCGCTCGCCGCGAAGCGACGCGCAGTTCCCGTTCGACGATGGGTAGGAAGGTCATCAGGATCCCGGGGTTGAGTTCGAAAGAATCGCCTGCCCCCCGTTGATTGGCAGGCGAAGGCGAAAACAAACGGCTCCCAGACTTAGCATCCCTACGGCCTGACTTTGAGACCTGCGGCTTTGGCGAGCGAGGCTTGTCGCATGTCAAAAGTCAGGAACTCTGTCGAGCCCAGAACCAGCGCAAGTCCCACATGTATCAAGTCAAAGCTGCGAAAACCGAGGGTCTCGGTATGGGCTGCGGCGAGCCGTTCCGCCTGGCGGAATGTGTCAGTCCACGAAATTGGGGTGTGGATCAAGATGCTCTCTTCCAGATCCGCATCGATCGAACGGAACGCCGCTTGGCGGTGCTCGATACTCAGTTCCTTGCGGAACACACGGAGGCGGATCCCATTTCTGAGCTCATGCCGGTGGAACGGGGTAAAGGGAAGTGGTTGCCGGAGACGCTGCATGAGACCAAGTGCTTTTAAGGAGTCGGCCTCGGGCGAATAAACTGCGGCCAGGAAACTGGTGTCGGCATAGGGGCTCATACATCCTTTGGATGTTTAGTAAGGCCGAGAGTTTCGTTCCTCAACGATAATGTTTCCTGACAGCGCCTTGTCACCGTAAATGCGCTTGAGGCGCGCCGCGAAGTCGGGGCGCGGCTTCGGTCGAACGGCTTTTCGCTTCGGAGGGGCAGTAATGAGAGCGACGATCTTGCCGCGCTTACTGATTTCGACTTCTTCGCCCTCCTCCACCCAGTTGAGCACGGTGGTGAAGTCGTGGCGGATTTGACGAATTGTGGCCGTTCTCATGTGACACATAAAATGTGACACATTGAACCGTTTGTCAACCACGGCTAGCCTCGTGATCCTCGGCTCCTACAGCTGTCATGATGGCCTCCGCCGGGATTGACTGTCGCGCGTCGGATCGCTCTGATGGATCCTTATGAAGACGCGGCCTCCATTCGGACTGGTGGGTGAACTGAAACTCACCGTGGGCTCGGAACATGTCATCGATTTTGCATCCGACGGCATGCCGGTTGTCTTCAGCACTCCCAAGATGATCGGATTGATCGAGCGGGTCGCTCGTGAATCCTTGTATCCCTTTCTTGAATCTAACGAGCGAACCGTCGGGGTGGAGGTGGACATCAAACATTTGGCTCCCACTCCTCTGGGAGCATCGGTGACCATCCTAACCCGGCTCATTGGCGCGGAAGGCGTCTTTCTCGACTTCACCACCGAGGTGCGCGATCAACATGAGCTCATCGCTCGCGGGCTGCACAAGCGCGCGGTTATCCGTGTGGAAAGCTTCGCGCGCCGTGTGGCCCGCAAATCCGCAGCGGTACGATAAACCTCCTCAAGCCCCTATTCGGTTGTAGGAGCCGACGTAAGAAGGCTTCGGCGAACGTTCGAAGATCGATCCGGCCTCAAGAGTAATAGGTGGTTCCAAGGACTCCTTACGTTGTCCCCTACAGTCCGAAGTGCAGGAGCCGAGGTAACGAGGCCTGGTCCATGGGAAGTCGCTCCGCTCAGGGTGCTCGCCTTAAGTTCTTTGAAGGGACTTCCGATAGAATGAGGCGATGTTCCGGGCGACAGCCGGATAAACCGTCTCAATTTAGAGCAAGGTGACGCATGGGATTGGGTTGGATCATGGACAAAGTTCGTCAGGGGGCACCTCCGGATGCACCGTTAACCCGGCCGCTCATCTGGGAGCCCACTTCGGCCCATGCCTGGGAGTCCGAGGAGCCGGTGGCTCGGATCAAGCTCGAGCTCGGCAGCCTGGGATTTCGAGAGATTGGGGCCTTTCGCTCCCGACAGCGGAAGCATTGCGAACTCAGCGCCTTCTTCTTCCCGCTGGCCCATTTTTACGCCCTGCTGCACCTGCCGGTGACGCCGGCGGTTCCGGTGGAACTGTGCTGCCAGTTGGATGATGTGTACGGAATTAGCGTGGTGAATCAGCCGGGGATGGATGCCTGGCATGTTCCGCCCGACGGCACCGTGATTGAGCTTCCCGATGCGCCGGTGGGTTTGTTGTTCACCACCTTGCTCGAACGCGGGGCGGGGTATGATCGAGACACGGCGTCGCCCGAATTCTTTCTTCGTCAATTTCAGGCGGCCCAGGTCCGGCACTTTGAGCAGGCCAAGGCCTCACCAGCGAATCCTCAAAAATCAGCTTGAGAGATTCGCCGATCGGACCGATATTCCAGTCATCGCGCTGCACAGCGCCTGTTCTTTTCCAAAGGGTTTACTGATCGATGAGGACGCCCTGTTGCGAAGTCGATCGTTCAATTTACCCTGCCATGTTCGTGATTCGAAACAAAGTCCTTGGACCGTAATTAAAAAAATCGGAACCTCAAAGTCTGTGGCCACCGACAGGCCTTAACTGGAAGTCAAACGCCATCGACCCGGTTCCACCTGTTTCACCAGGCAGTTCAAAGGAGCTGTTCCACACGGCATTACGGTGGGGTTTCTTTGCCCCGGCATGAGTTTTCATGCCGGGGCTTTTTTGTTTTCGGCGGCCTGCCTCCCGGGCTGTGATTCGCCGAGCTTGCTCGATTCGGCGAACGTGCTAGAACTTCGGCGATGCCGAATGCTGCCACGTCTCCATGGAAGGCTCTCCGCCATCCGCGACGACTCTTTTTGATCGCGGGTCCCTGTGTGATCGAAAGCGAGGCTCTATGCCTCAAGATCGCGGACTCCCTGCGCCGGACCTGCGCCCGACTGGGGATCAATTACGTTTTCAAGGCCAGTTACGACAAGGCCAATCGCACCTCGGGCAAGTCCTTTCGCGGGCCTGGTATCGAGCGCGGGTTGCAGATTTTACAGCGCGTGCGTGAGCAGGTTGGAGTTCCCGTGCTCACAGACGTGCATACCGAGGCAGAAGCGAGCGCAGCCGGCAAGGTTGTCGATATCCTCCAGATTCCGGCCTTCCTCTGTCGGCAGACGGATCTCATCGACGCGGCCGTTAAAACCGGGGCGATCGTGAACCTCAAGAAAGGCCAGTTTCTCTCGCCGGCCGAGATGGGGCGGGTGGCCATGAAGGCGGCGGAGGCAGGTGGCAAGCGACTCTTGTTGACGGAACGAGGCACCACCTTCGGGTACAACAACCTGGTCGTCGACATGCGCTCCCTAGCCATTCTGAAGACGTTCGGGTTTCCGGTGGTGTTCGATGCGACTCATTCGGTGCAGCTGCCCGGAGGGGGTGGTGATCGGTCTTCGGGGCAGGGGGAGTTCGCGCCGGTGCTTGCCAAGGCCGCCGTGGCTGCCGGAGCTGACGGCCTCTTCATTGAGACTCATCCCCAACCGAACAAGGCCCTGAGTGATGGTCCCAACATGGTGCCGCTGGCGGACATGGCCAAGCTGCTGGGCGTACTGGCCAAGCTCCATCGAGTGGTCGGGTCCGCCTAGCGCTGGCTGCTTTTCCCGATCACGCCAACCCATGACAATCGACTCACGCTGATGCGTTTCCGATCCCGGTCAGCCCTGCGTTTGCTGAAACAAACCTCCCCTTGGCGGGTTTTGGTTGTGATGCTGGTTTTGTCCCTGAGTTACACCATGGTGTTGATCGCCGCGCAGATCCAGACCGGTCAACGATCCGTCGTTCAGAAGGACTTTAGGATCTTCGACTACTATCGAGGTTCGCAGCGGCCGAAAGCCCTGCTGCACGGTCGGGAAGCGGAGTATTTGCGCACTCCGATCCCGATCCGTCGGATGACCATCGAAACCTATCTGGAATCCGGACTCACCAACCTGACCGCCACGGCGGAGTCTTGCTACGCCGACCGGGTCAATCGAACCGCCTACTCGGCTGACCCCTTGAAGTTTCAGCTGGGCGACGGACGGTTCATTCTCGAAGGAGTCGGGTTTCACTGGAATCAAACCAATAGCGTGCTCATTATCTCGAACCGCGTGAAATCCGTCATTCGCGGCGACCTGATGCAGCTTGATATTCCCAGACCATGATGCGCCTGACCCTAATTTTGGCCGGACTGTATGTCGCCTGCCTGCAGCCTGCCGGCGCGGCGGGCTTCGAAAACCTTGCCCCTAAGCCGCCCGCCCCCAAGCCGGTTGCGCCCCAGGTGGTTCCAGAAGCCCAGCCTAAGTCCCCTCCGGTGACCCCGACAGTGGCCGCACCGGCGTCTCCGGTGGAACCTCCGGCCTCAGCCGTGTCCGGCCCCGCCGCCGCCTCTACCCCTTCCAATCCCGCTAAGCCGGCCTCCAAGCCGGCGTTCACTCCGCGGGGATCGGTCGCGATCCAGAGCGACGGGGGATTTGAGTATAATGGGGAAACCGGCCGGGTGATCTATCGGAAGAATGTCCTGGTGGAGGACCCGGCCAATGACCCGCGCACCACCATTTCCTGCGAATGGCTAACCACCATTCTTCCTCCCCCCGGTGAGAAGATCGGCGAGATCATCGCGCTGACCAACGTGGTCATCACCATCAAGGACACCAAGGGACTTCAAATCGTGAAGGGTGCCCGGGCGGTTTACAACGCGACGAACGACATCGTGGTTATCACTGGCAGTCCGATCGTCGAGATGCCCTCGGGTATCCTGCTGGGCGATGAACGAATCATTTACAGCCGGGCAACCGAGACATTCGAGGCGCCCGGGAAAATCCGCATGATCGCGCGTCCGGGAGGTCAGGCGGCAGTGGCGGATCTGCTCCGAGGCACGAATGCGCCCAAGTCCGCAGCCAGCTCAACCGTCACCAACACCCCTCCCAAGCCGTGAATACCCTGCCACTCCTCTACGCCCTGGATGCCTCCGAGTCGGGAGGCGGAGCTCGCTCTGGTGGATTGCTTTCCACTAAGGACCTCAGGAAGGAGTATCGCAAGCGACGGGTGGTGGACGGTGTGTCCATCCATGTCAACGCGGGGGAGATTGTGGGCCTGCTGGGACCCAACGGGGCTGGCAAGACCACCACCTTCAATATGGTGGTGGGAGGAGTTCGCCCTGATGCGGGGTCGGTAAACTTCCTGGGCGAGGATGTCACGCGCGAGGCCATGCATCTGCGAGCGCGACGCGGGGTCGGTTACCTCACCCAGGAGCCGTCGGTCTTTCGCAAGCTCACGGTCGAGCAGAATTTGTTGGCCATCCTGGAGACGTGCCAGATGAACCGTCAGGAGCGGGCGATCCGCTTGAAGTATCTGCTGGAGGAACTCGATCTCACCCGTCTGTCATCCAGCATGGCGTATCAGCTGAGCGGCGGCGAGAAGCGGCGTTTGGAGATCACCCGCGCGCTGGTGACCAGCCCCAAGCTGTTGTTGCTGGATGAGCCATTCGGTGGCATTGATCCCATTGCGGTCTATGAGGTGCAGAAGATTGTGCGTCGGCTGCGCGACCGGGGCTTGGGCATTTTGATCACCGACCACAATGTGCGCGAAACCTTGAAGCTGGTGGATCGGGCCTATCTGATCCACAAGGGGCAGGTGGTGTATGAAGGAGGTGGGCCGGAGATGCTGCAGGATCCCAAGGCTCGCGAGATTTATCTCGGGCCTGAGTTTAACATGTAGAAGGTCACTCTGAATGAAACAGCAACCCGTAACGGTCGAGCGCTTTTACACGGAAAACACGGGGGTCTGGGGCCTGAAACTGGTCGCGGGCGCCGGCGGACTCAAACGGCTCATCAAGGAGCCGACCGTAAATCGTCCAGGTCTCGCGCTGGCCGGCTTTACCAAGTACTTCGCCAAGCTGCGGATTCAGGTGATCGGTGCCGCCGAAGCCACGTTCCTCAAGTCCTTACCCATGGACGAGCGGATCAAGCGATACCAAATCCTGCTCTCCGCCAAGGTCCCCTGCGTGGTCTACAGCCGGAATCTCCATCCCGACAAGATTTTCCTGAAGCTCGCCGAGGAGGCCGACATCTCGGTGTTCGTCTGTCCGATGATCACCATGAAGTTCATTAATCTGGCCACCCTGGCGCTCGAGAATCTTTTCGCCTCCCGAGGCAGCGAGATGGGCAGTATGGTGGACATTTTGGGCATGGGAGTGATCATCAAGGGGGAGAGTGGGATCGGAAAAAGCGAGTGCGTGCTGGCCCTGATCGAGCGAGGCTACAGCCTCGTGGCGGACGATATCACGCGGGTCACACTGCTGGATGGAAAGGAAGTGATCGGGAGTTGCGCTGAGCTGACGCGCAATCACATGGAGGTTCGCGGGATCGGCATCATCAATGTCGCGGCGATGTTCGGCGTGCGCAGCATCCGAAGCCAGAAACGGGTGGACTTGGTGGTGTCGCTGCGAACGTGGAACGAGGTCCCGGATGTCGATCGTCTGGGCATGGAGGATGAGCATGTGAAAATCCTAGGCGTTGGGATTCCGCATATCACGATACCGGTGCGGCCTGGACGTGACATTGCCCGGCTCGTCGAGGTGGCGGCCTTCCAAACCAAGCTCAAGTCTTCAGGCTACAATCCGGCCAAGGAGCTGAACGAACGCCTGCTCGCCCAAATGAGCCCGTCGTCCGGTCTCTGAGCTCGGCCGCACTTCGCAGTTCAACCCTTTTTCCCGGCCGGGACGGAAAGGGGCCGATTTTTTAAACCGCAACGGACGCAGTGGACGCGAAGGGGGACCCGGAACCGAACCCAAGAAGGGGGAGGAGTCGGGGATCCCGACTCCGTCGGGGGGGAAAGCGGCACAGGGGTGCACGCACTCCAAGACGCTTCGCGAGGCGGCTACACCTTTTGGAGTGCTGTAGCCCTCTACAGCTTTTCAAAACCAGACGGAGTCGGGTATCCCCCTGCAAGACACCCGGATCTCACCCAATTCAAAGCCCCCAACCTCTCTTCCCCTTTCCCCATTGACTGCCGGCCAGGAAAAAATACAGTCTAATCTAACTTTGATAGCTAATTAAAACACGGTTCCCAGCCAATGAGTGCACCCACACAGTCTGGATTGGCGGATCGGGGCGGCGAGCCAGCTACTTCCGAGCCGCCACCGCTGGAGGTTCACGATTTGACACTGGCTTACCAAAAGAAGCCGGTGTTGTGGGGCATTGACCTTCAAGTGCCGCATGGGCAGCTGGTTGGCATCGTGGGCCCGAATGGAGCAGGCAAATCCACTCTGATCAAAGCCGTCATGGGTTTGCTACCCCTGAGCAGCGGCTGGGTGAAAGTGTTTGGCAAGCCGGCCAACGAGAATCTGCGTCGCGTCGGATACGTCCCGCAGAAGGAATCGGTGGACTGGGACTTTCCGGTCAGTGTCATGGACGTGGTGCTGATGGGACGCTACGGGCATCTGGGCCTGTTGAAGCGGTTGCGGTCGGAGGACTACGACATCGCGCGCGACTGTCTGGAGAAGGTGAAGATGCTTCCCTATGCCAATCGCCAGATCGCCAATCTGAGCGGGGGCCAGCAGCAGCGAGTGTTCCTGGCGCGGGCCCTGGCTCAGCAAAGTGACCTCTACCTGATGGACGAGCCTTTTGCCGGGGTGGATGCCGCGACGGAAGCTGCGATCATCACGCTCCTTCATGAACTTCGTTCGGCGGGAAAAACCCTGCTTGTGGTTCACCACGACCTGCCCACTGCCCGCAATTACTTCGACATGCTCATTCTGCTCAACATGCGCTTGGTCGCGTTTGGACCCACCGAGCAGGTATTTACCTACGAGCTGCTGCAGAAAACCTACGGCGGACGGCTGACCATCCTGTCGGAGGTTGCCGACGCCGTGCGGGCGCGAAGTCAATGAGAGCGTGCCTTCGTTTGACGGCGATGGGCCGGTGGGGGTTGGTGGTGGCTCTGCTGTGGATCACCCAGGACGCCGCTTGGGCGGCTCGAATCGGAGATCTTACCCCGCTCAGCGTTTGGGACCAGGCGGTCCGATTCTTCAGTTTTCAAGATCCAGCGGTGCGCTATGCCTTGTTTGGATCGATCCTGCTCGGGCTCTGTTGCGGGCTGCTGGGAAGTTTTCTCGTGGTGCGCAAGCTCAGCTTGGTGGGGGATGCGCTTTCCCACGCGGTTCTTCCCGGCGTCGCGCTGGGGTTCCTGTGGAATTTGAACAAGGACCCCTGGGCCATCTTTATCGGCGCGGTGGCCGCCGGCCTGCTCGGCACGGTCGTGGTGAGCCTGATCCAACAGACCACCAAGCTGAAGGAAGATACGGCTTTGGGACTGGTGTTGGCGGTGTTTTTCGCGGTGGGAATGTGCCTCACCTCCATGATTCAGCGTCTGCCTACCGGCAACAAGAGTGGCCTGGATAAGTTTCTGTTCGGTCAAGCCGCCGCCCTGGGCGCGCGGGACATCACGCTGATGTTCTGGATCACGCTGATCACGGTTTGTGTCATCGTGGCATTCTACAAAGAGTTCCTCGTCACCAGCTTCGACCCCGGCTTTGCCCAGGCGTCGGGATTTCCCGCCCGCGCGATTCATTACACCCTGATGCTGCTGCTGGCCTTCGCCGTTGTGATCGCGCTCCAGGCGGTCGGAGTGGTGCTCGTCTCGGCCATGCTCATCACTCCGGCCGCCGCCGCTTACCTGCTCACCGACCGGATGCATCGCATGCTGCTGCTGTCCGCCATCTTTGGGATGGGGGCCGGCAGCTTTGGAGCTTTCCTGTCCTTTCTCGGAAACAATCTGCCCACGGGGCCGCTGATGGTGCTGGGAGCCTCGTTGGTGTTTACCCTGGCCTTCCTCTTTGGTCCGAAACATGGCCTGGTGGCCAAGGTGTGGAGGCATCAGTCCCGCGCCAGCCGCATCCAGAGGGAAAACACTCTCAAATCGATTTATCACGTGCTGGAGGGGCGGGACTTTCAGGGTGGGGAGGGAGTCTCGCTGCGGGAGCTGGCCGAACGTCGTCGCGAGACGGTTGAGGAAGCGCGTGCTCAAGCACGAGCCCTGCGGCGGCATCATCTGGCGACCTTGCATGAGGAGGGCAACATCATCTTTGTGACCCCCGAGGGGTGGCAGATGGCCTGTGCGATCGTCCGCAACCATCGGCTCTGGGAGCTTTATCTGACGCATGCGGCCCAGATCCCGGCGGATCATGTCCATGAAGACGCGGAGAAGATCGAGCATGTGCTCGGTGAAGAGACAGTCCGCGAGCTGGAGCGAAGGCTGGAGTATGCGACGGTGGATCCGCATGGCCGACGGATTCCCACCCTGGCGGATCTGCAGCGGGGCAGCGCCGGGCGCACCCGATCTGGACGTTCACCCGGTTACGGATAATGAACACCCTCATTCCTGAATTTCACTGGTATAGCGTCCTGGTGGAACCCTGGACATCCGCCTTTCCATCCACCATCGCGGTGGTGCTGATGGGCTTCTTTGCCGCCACCGCCTGCGGCCTTCTGGGGGTTTTTCTGATCTTGCGTCGCATGGCCTTGGTGGGCGATGCGATGAGCCACAGCGTGCTTCCGGGCTTGGTGGGAGGCTTCCTCCTCGCCGGGACCCGCAGCACCTGGGCCATGTTTGCTGGAGCCCTGGTGGCGGCGATGGTTACCACCCTGATCATTGAATTCATTCACGAGAAGTCGCGGGTCAAACAGGACGCCGCCATCGGAATCACCTTTTCCACCCTCTTCGCCGTGGGGGTCATTCTCATCACGTTGTTCGCCGACAAGGTGGATCTGGACCAGGACTGCGTGCTCTACGGGGACATGACCCATGTGGGGATTGCGGAGCCGGTCAGTCTGGCCGGCTTAGCGCTGGCTCCGCCGGCCGTCATCCGAATGGGCGTGGTGGCCGGGCTGACGGCGCTCGGCATCGGCTTGTTTTATCGGGCGCTGCTGGTCAGCTCCTTTGATCCCGGGCTCTCGGTGTCTCTGGGCATCAACACGCGTCGGGTGCACCATGCGCTGATGATCGGGTTGTCGATCGTGGTGGTCAGCGCGTTCGAAGCCGCGGGCGCCATTCTGGTGATCGCGATGCTTATCGTGCCAGGTGCCACGCTGCTGCTCCTGACCCACAGCCTGCCGCGGGTGTTGTGGGGCACGGTGATCCATGCCGCCCTGAGCACCCTGCTGGGATTCCATCTGGCCATGTGGCTGGAGTGTTCGGTGGCCGCTGCGATGGTGGTGGCGGGCGGAGGTCTCTTTCTGCTGGCCTGGCTGGCCAGCCCAACTTCCGGCTTGATCACCCGCTGGGCGCAGCGGCGAGCCAACACGCGTGCCGGCTCTGAGGGAGCGGCCCTCAACTCACTATCTCCAGAACCAGGAGATCAGGGGAGCCAAAGCTAGGCTGGGGAGATAATCCGCCACCGCCACTTTGCGCACCTGGAAGATGAGCAGGGCGACTGAGAAGAGCAGCAATCCGGTTGTGGCTAGAACGGAGTCCACCAGGCCCTGCTGCAGGAGCCAAGGTTGGAGAACCCGAAGCCCGAGTGTGAGCGAACCTTGCCAGGCGACGACTGGCACAATAACCAGCAGCACGCCGCGGCCAAAAATCCCGACAAAGGCCATTGCCGCCAGCGCGTCGACCCCCGCCTTGATCAGGTAGCTCCACCAGCTCGCGGTCAGCGCTTCCTCAACGGCGCCGAGGATGGACAGGGGTGCGACGCAGAACAGGATTGTGCAGGCGATAAAACCATCGCCGAATGAAAACGTTCGCGTGCGGGAGACTTTCTCCATCGTTTCGCTGGCCAACTGGCCGAGTCGATTCGAACCGCGCTGCAGCCTAAGCAGGCGGCCCACCAGGCGGCCCAAACTCATGGCGATCATGACGATGGTGAATTGTTTCAGCACGCTCCAGAAGCCGCCGTTGAGGTGAGTCCAGGTTAGATGAAGGCCTGCTCCGATGGTTGCCAACCCCAGCACGGTTTTGCAGGTCTCCTGCCTCCCGGCGGAGAGTGTGCCGCGCATCGACAGGCCGGCGATGCCGCCGGCGAGTATGCCCACTCCGTTGATAATGGTTCCGACGATCTCCATGCCCAGTTGATTGGATCAACTGGGATCAGGGTGCCAGCCCGGTCAACGCGAAAGCAATCGTGGATTCTCCGATCAAATTTCCCGCAAGGCTTCGAAGACCGTGCCTGGAGAAAGCTGAGCCAGCCCATCCGGAGATTTGAGCAGGAGCACGCGGCTGCCGAGCGGACGCCAGACTGCCTCGGCCGTTGGGCCCCACAGGATGGAGCAGGGACATCCCACGGCGGCGGCAAGGTGCGACACCCCGGAGTCATGTCCCAGGAAATGGGCGCAGATGCTCAGCAGCTTTCCGACCTCGGCTAGAGGGAGGCTTCTGACTACCCGACGCCGCTCGGCGGGCAGCCAAGCGGCCACCTGCTCGAGCCGATCTCCTTCCGCTTCTCCGCCCACCACCAGAACCTGCAGAGCCGTGTGAGTGGACACGGACTTGAGCAAGGACTGCCAGCTGGCCAGAGGCCAGTTCTTGGTCTCGCTGCCACTGCCGGGGTGAATTGCCAGGGTGGGCGCACTTTGAACCCAGGCCTCAAGTTCTGAGTGCGTGCCTCGTTCGGCGGGGGTTGGCAAGCCAGGCACCAGGGTTCTTCGTCCGAAGGGGCTGAGCTGCAGTTGCGGCACCGGATCTGCGTCGAAGACTGCCAGTCGTTGCAAGGGCTCGAGGAGGACCTGAGTGGCGTGACGAGGGCCGGAGTCGGGAGGTCGATGCGGACCTTTGAGGAACTGAGCCTTGGAACAGCGTTTGATGTTGGCTTCGAAAATACCATCCGGATCAAACAGGTAGGAAACGATGATGGCAAAGGATCCAAAGTAGCTTTGCCACTCCGGGTCGAGTTCCGCATTGCGGGCAAAGAAGCGGGCAACCGGACGGTCCTCCAGCGCGCGGACTCCGTCTACTAGCGCGCCTTTGAGCGCTAGTTCCGCGACGCGCGGATATCCCAGAACTTCCAATCGAGTTCCTGGAAACGTATTCCGGAGAGCGCTAAAGACGGGAAGTGTGAGAATAAAATCACCGATTGCTCCGCCTCGCACCACCAGAATTTGGTTGGAGGGAGCGCTCAAGCTCGTGGGGTGGGGGGTGGAGCGTCGTAGGCACGCTCGTTAACGCGGTCCCGCACCGGCATGATCGTGCATGCGCCCTGGCAGCCGAAGAAGCGACTGAGCAGGTGGCGGTTGCGGCTGATCCAGCGGTAGATGATCTCCGCCACCCAGATCACTCCAGGGATCCAAAGAACGAGGGCCAGTAGCCAGGCCAGCGGCATGCGAGCGCTGAGGAAACGGATCGCCCGCGCTCCACGATAAACTCGTCCCGCGGGGGTGATGCAATGGATGGCTTCCTGCAAAGCGGCCGGCGTCAGATCCGGAGCGAGTGTGGCGGTAGTGGGATGTGAGATTGGGACGAGGCTCACGCAGCTAAACCAATCCAACCAGGTGATCACCCGCATCTGAAAGGTGCAGAGCGAGCAACTGTCGTCGTAGAGAACTAGATGCGTCTGGCGCTGAGACATGGTCATCCGATCCCTCTCACTGTTGTGTGCGATCGATCCGCTGTCAACTCAGAGAGAGTGATGAGTGACGAGTGATGAGTGACGAGTTGTTGACGTGAGACCGCTTCCCGCACCCCTCCTCATCGCAATCCTATTCGTCCCCCCGTACCCCTGGAGCGTCGTCCATCCACGGACGATTTCCCGGTCCCGAGCACAGCGGGCATCCAATGGTCTCACACGGGGAGGGTTTTAGGTGTCGGATGTCGGATGCCGGGTATCCATTTTCCCACGGAACCCGCAGGGTTCCCAGAGATTAGACGGGCGATCGAAGATCCCCGGAATCTCGTTCCCCCTTTTTCGGCCGCACCCCGAAGGGCGTGCCACCTCCCGGGCCGGAACGTGAGCTGGGTGATGAGTAGGTGTTAGGGTCGCCAATCGCCAATGGCCAATCGCCAATCCAAAATCCCCCAGGATCCCATTGACTCCTCGCGCGGCTGTCGCGAAAGTTGCCAGCGCTTGGCCAAACCCACATCCCGGCTGGCAAACGGGGGCTTGTTTGCCTCCATCGCTGCGATCCCCTCCATTTCTGCTCTGGCGAAACAGGTCGGGAAGGAGAGTGTTTTGTCGTTGAAGCGCGTTCCGCCCGGAGCGCAACCGTTCCTCGCCGCCCTCCTGGCCTCTCTTTTTCCTGCTCGCCCTATCGTGGTCGTTGCCGATGGGTTGAAGTCGCAGGAAAGTTTCCACCAAGATCTCCAGACCTGGCTGCGTTCACCCGAGCCTAAAACTCCCGTGGTCCCGCTCGGTTCGCCCCCCGTTGTCGCGCAAGGCCCCGGCACGGCCCATCCGGTGCTGTTTTTTCCGGCGTGGGAGATTCTTCCCCATGAATCCAAGTTGCCCCACGCCGACGTGATCAGCGAGCGGCTTGAAACCCTCATTGCCCTCAACACCCCCCGATCGAGCGGCGATCCCGCTCCGGTCGTGGTGACCAATGTGGTCGCCTTGCAGCAGCGGACCTTCGCCCCGCAGGTTATTAGCCAACGGTCGCGCACGGTCAAACGAGGGGATCGGTTGGATCTGCTCGATTTCATTGAATGGCTTGAAGCTCAGGGCTACGAACCCGAGGCGCAGGTGAACCATAAAGGCGAGCTGGCGCTTCGCGGGGGAATCCTGGATCTCTTTCCTCTGACCAGCCCCTGGCCTGTTCGCCTCGAATTCTTTGGCGACGATTTGGAGTCGCTTCGTCAATTCGATCCGGTTACCCAGATCTCCCGTGAATCGATCGAGTCGATCACCTTGCCTCCCGCCGGCGAGCTGGGGGTTCTGAAACGCGAATGGCGTGAGCACGCGGAAGCCAAGGCGGGTGAAGCTTCCAAGCCCCGGCCCGAGTTGAGCAGCCTTTGTGAGCATCTCCCGGCGGGAGCCTTGTTTCTATTCTGCGAACCCGAAAGCCTGGCTGAACATGCCGCGCTGTACCGGGACCAGCTGCCGGGAGATGATCCGTTTCTCTTTCCTTGGGATCAGCTGGAGGCCGAGCTGGATCGCCGGAGTGTTTGCCGGGTCGAGCTGAGGGACCAAGCTGAGAGCGAGCTCGAGAGCGGAGTCGGAGCGGGTGCCGAGGCCGGGCCCGAGTTTCAAAGCCTCGAAGCGTTCCGGCCGATCACCAACTCGCTCCCCGAGGCACCTGTCGCCGAGGCCCAGAGGAAAGAGTTCTTCAACCAATTGCATCGCTGGCTGCGGCAAGGTTACCAGGTTCATGTTTTTTGCAACAATGCCGGCGAGCGGCAACGTTTCGAGGAAATCTGGCAGGACTACGGATTTGATGAGGGGTCCCCGTCGAAGAAGCCGGCTCGGCCCGAGATTCATCTTGGCAGCTTGGCGCGCGGGTTTCTCCTGACCGAAGCATCGACGGTCGTCGTGACCGATGCCGAGATTTTTGGCCGTTACAAGGTCCAGCGGCCGCGCCGGCTTAAGTCTCCCCACGCCGCCGCTACCCGATCCGCCCTCGATATCGACTTCACGGAGTTCGAGGAAGGCGATTACGTGGTTCATGTGCAATACGGCATCGGCCGCTATCAAGGCCTGAAGCGAATTGGCGACGGTCGGGGCCACCGCCAATCCAACCCCGCCGAATCGACCGGGGACGAGTGCTTGGTGATCGAGTACGCTCCGCCCGATGACGGTCAGCCAGCTCCCAAGCTCTATGTGCCCGTGAGCGAAGCCCATCTGGTGAGTAAGTATGTGGGCACCGGCAAGGCCAGGCCTCCGCTGAACACCATCGGAGGCACTCGGTGGGCCAAAGCCAAGGCCCAGGCGGAAGATGCGGTGCGAGATCTCGCCGCGGAGTTGCTCTCCCTCCAGGCGGCGCGTGAGACTCAGACCGGGCATGCCTTCCCGGAGGACAACACGTGGCAACGAGAGTTCGAAGGATCGTTTCTCTACGAGGAAACCATCGATCAGATGAAGGCGATCCGCGATGCCAAACGGGACATGGAATTGCCCAAGCCCATGGACCGACTGATTTGTGGAGACGTTGGCTACGGTAAAACCGAGGTGGCCATTCGCGCGGCGTTCAAGGCGGTCATGGGCGGTAAGCAAGTAGCTGTGCTGGTTCCCACGACAGTCCTGGCTCAACAACACTACAACACCTTTCGGGAACGCATGGCCGATTATCCGGTTCGCGTGGAGCTGCTCTCGCGGTTTCGTCGCCCGAAGGAGATTCGGCACGTGATCGAACAGTTGGCGGTGGGGGGCGTTGATATCGTGATCGGCACCCATCGACTGGTTCAAAAGGACATTCAGTTCAAGGAGCTGGGCCTGGTGGTGATCGACGAGGAGCAGCGCTTTGGCGTGATGCACAAGGAGCGCTTCAAGCTTCTGCGTCGGCTGGTCGATGTTCTGACGCTGAGCGCGACGCCGATCCCGCGCACCTTGTACCTCGCACTCACGGGCGCGCGGGACATGAGCACGATCGAAACTCCGCCCCAGGATCGGCTTCCGGTGGAGACGGTCGTGTGCCAGTACGACGAGCGAGTCGTGCGGGACGCCATCCAGCGGGAGATCAATCGGCAGGGTCAGGTCTTCTACCTCCACAACCGGGTGTTCGACATCGAAGCCGTTGGGACCCGGCTCAAAACCCTGGTCCCGCATGCCCGGATCCTGGTCGGTCATGGTCAGATGGACCCGGACGACCTCGAAAAGGTAATGACCGCCTTTGTGAATGGGGAGGCCGATGTCCTGTTGTCGACCACGATTATCGAGAGCGGCATCGACATTCCCAATGCCAATACCATCATCATTGATCGAGCCGATCGGTTCGGTCTCAGCGATCTTTACCAGCTCCGCGGCCGGGTTGGTCGCTACAAGCATCAAGCCTACGCCTATCTGCTGTTGCCTCGTCACGCCGGCCTGCTCACGGACGCGCGCAAGCGCATCAGCGCGATCAAGCAATACTCTTCCCTGGGGAGCGGGTTTAAGATTGCGATGCGCGACCTGGAGATTCGCGGGGCGGGGAATCTTCTGGGACCGCAACAAAGCGGACACATCACCGCCGTGGGTTTCGAGCTGTACTGCCAGTTGCTGAAACAGAGCGTGTCCGCCTTGAAAGGGGAGAAGGTGCGGCCGCGCGTGGAGGTGCAAATCCGACTCGATTTTCTGGCCATGAACCCCGCCGAGGAGCGGGAGGCGGCTGCCACCGAAACCAAGCCGAGGGCGGGATCGAAGAAGAAGATCGAGATCTCCGTGCCGCGCGAAGTGGGAACCTACTATTCGGACGAGACGGTTCCCGACCCGGATCGAGATAAAGCGTCGGAACCCGAGCCACGCAGCCCCGCCTACATCCCGATGCAGTATATCTCCGACTCCAAGCAGCGGATTGAGGTGTATCGCAAGCTAGCCCAAGTCGTGGATTCGTCCGGGCTGAACCGGCTGAATCAGGAACTCCGCGATCGATTCGGTCCCTGGCCGGAAGCGGTTCAGTTGTTGTTTCAGGTCCAGGAACTCAAGATGCTCGCCGCCGACAAGGACTTGACCAGCATCGAAACCAAGTCGGGAAAGCTGATGCTCAAGCGGCGTGGCGACTATGTGTTGCTGGGGGGGATGTTCCCACGCCTGATCAAGAAGACCGCGGACGCCCGGCTTAAGGAGATTAAGAAGCTCCTGCTGACGTGCTGAAGCGGAGGTAGTCCCCCCCTTCGATGAGCCTCAAGCCGTCCACCGGCAGGTTGTAGAGATACGTCCAAGTGATCAATTCGCCGCCTTCATCGAGTCGCACCCGCACTGTGGTTCGGATGAATTCGCATCCTTCGGGGCTGGTGGGAACGAAACCCTCGTAGCGGTCCAGACGAGGGAGCGACTCCAGCGGCTGAGTTAAACGGTAAGCGATGCCACGAACTTGGTCTGGGGGGAGTTGGGATGTCACCGCGCCCGGATAATTTCCCAAGGAGAAGAGTCGGCCGTGGAAATATCCGCTTCCGAGAGGGGTTACGGGTCCGAGCAAGTGGTGACGGCTGTGTGGGGCTTCGGGAAGCAAGGAGCCGTAAACAAAGAGAAGATCCGTGCTGGAGTCCGTTTCGTTCATACGCGGTTTCGCGATCGCTGAGGATGGTCTCACAATCCGCAGCGCAAGAGAAGAAAAAGCGGACCACCGACTGGTACGGGAAGGGACCCCAGTTTTCGAACCGCTATGCGATGGGGACCCGGCACCTATCACCTTCCATTTTCTCCTTCACACATCGCACACGTTTTTCAAGTGGTGCTCGAGCCGCTCTACGAGCCTGCCGACTGCTTTCAGGTTCGTACCGCTCCTTTAGCCGCAAGAAGCGAAAGATGACGAAAGAAGTTTTGAGTCCAGGCCCCCCCACCCTGTATCCGTCCGCTTCTTTCGTCTTTTCTCGTTCTTTGCGGCTAATGCGGGAGTCCCTGTTGCAAGGTCCCTCCTTTTTGGGGAGCAGATCTCCTCGTGCCTTGGTGGCTGCGTGTGATACCTTCGGCCGTCCCCTTGGCTATTCCTCCCCCCCTCGCCCTGGCCCCCGATTTCTCACACAGAGTCCGCAGAGTTCGCGGAGGCGGAAGGATCGGGGAGGGGGATCGGAGATGACGCATGGCGAATGGTTCATCGCTCATTTTTCGCTGGGGTCGCGGAACCCGCATGGGTTCACAGAGATTAGCCGGGCGATCGAAGATCCCCGGAGAGAGCCGTGTCGGCCCATTTCCCGTCCCCAATGTGCAATGTGAAATGAGCAATGTGCAATCCGCCGTGAGAAGGCTTCCCCACCCAGGACCATTCGACGGTCAATCGTAGAATGGTCTGGACTATTTTACGATTTATGGACAAATGGTCTCCTGTGCCGACTTGCTCACGCATCTATGAAAAGATCCTGGCCGACCACTTTTCTGCCCATCGGCAGATGGCGTTGGTTGCCGGACCTCGCCAAGTGGGAAAGACCACCGTCTGTCGTGCGATGGCAGGAGCGGAGAGGGTTCTGAACTGGGACAACCCCGATCATCGTGCCGCGATACTGTCCGGTCCCCAGGCGACCGCCGAGCGGCTTGGCATGGAGCGGCTTCATGCGCAAGTTCCGATTGTTGCGTTCGACGAACTGCACCGATTTGGGAAGTGGAAGATGTTCCTGAAGGGCTTCTTCGACACGTATGGCGAGAGATCCCACATCTTGGTGACCGGAAGCTCTCGTCTCGACACCTTTCGTCGGGGTGGGGACAGCCTGATGGGGAGGTATTTTCTGTTCCACATGCATCCGCTGTCGGTCGGCGAGTTGATCCGAACCGACGTCCCAACCGTTCCCATTCGTACTCCGCAGGAACTCCCGCTCGGTTTCTGGCAAGCGCTTTGGACACATGGTGGGTTCCCGGAACCTTTCTTGAAGCGCGATCCTCGATTTTCGCGACGTTGGCAGGACCTGCGCCGTCAGCAGTTGTTGCGTGAAGATGTCCGTGACCTGACGCGGGTGCAGGAACTTGGGCAATTGGAGTCCCTTGCGCTGCTCCTGGCTGGGCGCTCGGGGGGGCAGTTGATCTACAGCAACCTTGCAACCGAGATTCGGACCAGTGTGGACACGGTCCGGCGTTGGGTGGAAACGTTGTCCTCGTTGCACTATGGCTTCCTGGTGAGGCCGTGGTTTCGGAACGTGGCCAAGGCCCTACGCAAGGAACCTCGGTGGTTTCTCCGAGATTGGGCTGAAATTTCTGATATCGGTTTTCGTTCGGAAACCTTCATCGCCTGTCATTTGCTCAAGGCAGTGGACATGTGGAATGATCTTGGTCTGGGGCATTTCGAGTTGCGCTATTTGCGGGACAAGCAGCAACGGGAGGTGGATTTCCTGGTGGTCCGCGATGGGAAGCCGTGGTTTCTGGTAGAGGTGAAGCATGCTGAGATGAAGCTTTCTCCCTCACTTGCCTATTATCAGGAGCAACTGAAGGTCCCGCACGCGTTTCAAGTGGTGCTCGATCTGCCCTACGAGCCTGCCGACTGCTTTCAGGTTCGTACCCCGGTGGTGGTTCCTGCGCGGACGTTCCTTTCACAGTTGGTTTGAAGGTCTGTCTCGTCATCGTAGCCCCTTTGGGGTGTAGGAGCCGCCGTGAGAAGGCTTCCCGCCCTCGCCACGGCCTCCGATTTTCTCGCACAGAGTTCGCAGAGGTCACAGAGGGGATTGCTCATGTGTCCTGGGCAGGCTGCGAACCGATGTCAAGGAACCTCCGACACCCGAAAGTATAGGCCGGTTTCCGTCGTGTCGTAATCTCTGGTGATTGATTCATCCTCCGCAATAAAAGGTTCCCCTACGGAGTTCCAGATTGCGAGGTCGTTTGACGCCTGGATTTGGTAACGGTGGCCCAGGACAACATGCAAAGTCACTGTCACTCGCTTCGTCTGGATCTCCAGCTTCGGAGCATGAGGTGGAGATGCGATTTTGATTACCGTCGACTCTGAATACCCACGACCGGGGTTTTCGATTTCAAACCTCGTGATCTTTCCATCCTGGATTATCGCTCTTGCTTTGGCCTCCGAACCAAATCTATCCACGATACGCATAAACGGGACCTCCGAATATCCGCTTCCTCCATCAACTACATTGATCCCCACAAGAAACCCATTTACGACCTGCGCGGTAGCTATCGCTCTACGGCTTATTACCGGTTTTTCACCCGTCAGCACCACGTTGAAGGAGTTGCCGGCTTCGACGGCTATTATCATTTCATCCAACTTCGCGTTGAGGTTGGATCCGTTTCCCCAAGCTACAACCGTTCCGTCAGCGGTGGCGGCTACACTGTGATCCCATCCGGCGGAGATGGCGACAACACCCTTGAGGTTGCCAGGTACATTACGAGCCCCGCTGCCTCCCCAACCCACAACCGTCCCGTCCTTTTTTAGTGCGAGACTATGACTTTGGCCTGCAGCTATAGCGATCACATCTCTTAGCCCCGTTGGAACAACGGATTGGCCCTCAGAATTCCATCCCCAGGCAACCACCGTTCCATCCTTTTTTAGGGCTAAGGAGTGTGCGCCATCTGCCGCGATCGCGATCACTTCGGAAAGTCCCTGCGGTACCGCCAACTCGCCGTTCTCACTTAATCCCCACACGGCTACGGTGCCATCCATCTTTAGCGCGACCGTATGCCCATACCCCGCTGCGATTGCGACGACGTTAGAGAGTCCACTCGGCGGAGAGAGTTGCCCAAAGGGGCCGAACCCCCAAGCGGTCACCGTCCCATCGCTTTTTAGCGCCACCGAATGATATACCCCCGCGGCGATGGCGGTTACGTTGTCGAGGTTCGGCGGGATATCGGTTTGTCGGTCGTTGTTGTAGCCCCATGCAATAACGTTTCCACTAGTCGTTAAAGCAAGCACGTGTCCGCCTGTGCCTGCTGCTATAGCCTTTAGTTTGGGTAGGCCGGATGGCAAATTGGTCTGACCTTGCGAGTTGTTACCCCAAACCCGGATGTTCGAAGGAGCCGGCTCACTTGCGAAGGCTCCAACGGTCATGATCAGCGACGTCGTTACTGCTAAGAATTGCTTCATAGTGCTTAGTGGGTATTGTCTATACTCGATGGAAATACACTCCTTGTTCGAATAACTTATCGCAGCTCATGGGCATCAAATCAAGCCTGGTCGGTTGCGATGTTCACTTTTTAATTAAACATGGTGAAACATGTTACGAAGAGTCTGCGCCTCTAGAGTTGATGTTACGGAAAGTATGCAACTTCGTCGTTGCCTGGGGCCTAGCCGTGAGCAATCCTATTTGATAACGCATCCATGATTGATCGCTGGTTATGTAAATTAGAGCTGTTGCTCCTTCGACGGGCACCGAGTTATTCGGTTTCCATCCGAAGCCGCCGTTATCACACGATTCAGAAGGATGTTGCTTTTCTAGAGCTATTCAACCGCCTTCAAAAGCAGGGCGTGATCATCCAGTCCGTGAATGAGGCATACAACCTGTGGCAACTGTGCCCTCAGACCGCCCGTGTGGAGGGGGACGTCGCAGAGGTGGGTGTTTATCTCGGGGGGACGTCGCGGCTGCTGAGTCAGGTGAAGGGCAAGCGTCGGCTTTTTCTGTTTGATACGTTTGGAGGAATGCCCGAGGTGAAGGCGGGGGTGGACAAAGTGCACGCGGGGACTTTTGCTGAGACTCGGCTGGGGGATGTTCAGCGTTTGATGGAAGATCAGAGTGGAGTGCACTTCTGTCCAGGGTTCTTTCCGGAGACGACCAAACTATTGCCGACGGACGCTCAGCGATTCTCGTTCGTGCATCTGGATGTAGATATCTACCAGTCCACGTTGGATGGCCTGAGGTTTTTCTATCCGCGGATGGCTCCTGGAGGGATGATCGTATCGCACGACTACCGGTATCTGCAGTGCCCGGGCGTCCGGCAAGCGTACAGTGAGTTCTTCGTCGACAAACCCGAACCCCTCATCGAACTCTGGGACACCCAATGTCTGATGGTGAAGAGATGAGCACCCAGCGCAGCTTACCGAGCGAGTCCTAGTTTTCTGGTCAGGACGATCTCAACTTCAAACACTAGGAGTCTGCCAGGAGGCTTGAATTTCAGGCGAGTATTCCCAGTACGACAGTGGCGCCCAGGGAGCCTCCTCGCCGGCAAAAAGAAAGCAATCGCCTTTAAAGAAGATCGAGGTCGATTGCTGAACCGTATTGCCAGGGGGATATCCATAGAAGTCTATTCGGGAATAGCCTTCCGTTCTATACAGGTCGATAAACCCGAAGCCTGGTTTGGGGCCTTGATTGCCATCGGAATTATCAATTATCACTGCACCGTTTGCATTCAATAGTTGGAGTGACCTTTCAGCACACTTGTAGCGATCGAGTCCGTCGCATACAACGAGATCAAATTTCCTTGTCCCAAGCAAATGGTCTACATCAGAGATGTCGTTTTTGACTAAGTGTAGTTCCACGTTGGAGGGTACCAAAGGCTGCAGTTTTCGAAACCAATCAGAATCTGCTTCGAAAGAAGTTACACTTTTGCATCGTTTCCCCCAAAAAAAAGTTGATTGCCCGGCTCCCCACTCAAGGAGTGTCTTACTGGATAGGTTCTTCATCATCAGGAACTGGATGGCAGAATACGTGAACCAGGGGATGGGCTCGCCTTGGCGAGTCATGGCTTTGCTAGCCAGGCAGCTGCGCAAATGCCCAGTCTCGAGGCTGAAATGCAGAGGTCCTAACACGGCGTTGGATGCTTTTCTTAGACACTCCCACAGGGGTTTGGGTAAGGTTGACCTCAAACGGTCTGCTAGCGTGTTGATATGCATTTCTGATATGCAAGAATCATAAGCGGGTCACTGTCAAAGCATTTGCAACTCGGGTTGTAAGTCGCTGCTTTTGGCGAACCTTAGGCCGAGTGCATTCTATTTCTAAGGAAAAGCGCCCGTGGTGTTCCATCACACTGCGGTTGCCTTTCCTTTAATTGCTACGGATCGGTGGACTTACCGGCATGGACTAAGTAACGGTCATCGGACTTGGCCAAGTTTCGCCGCGCTAGTCTGGGTGTTCGGCGCTCGAAACCCTTGGATGACGGCGGTGGGCTTCTTTCAGTCTTAGTGTAAAGTCCGAGGTTAGGAGTCCTCGCATCATCGTCTAGAAACCCCCATCGGGAAAATAGTGTCGCAAAGTAGGGCAATGGCTTATCGCAGGCTAAAGGTGACTGTCCCTAAAACAAGGAGTCCAGGGGGCGTTTTTTGGGACACTATCCCTAATCTTAGCGATTGTTTTGCGTCTAATCTCTGCTAAGGTTTGAGAATTAACGGATGTGGTCGCTCCCAGAGTGCTTTAATGTCTCGGTGAGCCCGTTGTTGAACATTACATGGTGTGGGTGCCGCTCAATTCCTAACACCTTTTTGGGACGCTATTTTGACCTTGTTGTAGCGTTCGGTGGAGCTAGTGCTTACTCACGAGGAGGGGATTATCAGATCTCGGTCTATTTGAAGCTAATGAAAACGAATAACTTTCTGCGACTTGTTTGCGCTTTGCTGCTTGCACCATTGGTTATAGTTGGCCAAGGGAGAGCAAACGAAACGTTAGTCGTGCCAAGCTCCTTAGCCTTGGTGGAGGGGCAAGGGGCATCCGCTGGATTCGCAGTAAGGATAAGGCTCCAGCAGCTATATTCTTCATCTCTGTTTCCTGATCAGGTTATTGTCATAAGGGAACTTCGGTTTAGGCCAGACATAACTTACGCTGTCGGTCCCTTTGAGGGTAATTTGAACGATATACGATTCAAGCTATCCACCACCTCAAAGTCCGCAGCTAGCATGAGCTCGGTGTTCGATGAAAATCTGTCCATGGATGCTTTGGACGTTTACTCAGGCTCTTGGAACGTTGCGACCGCCTTTGAGGGGCCGTTTTCAGGCCCCAAAAAGTTTGACGTGCGCCTTCCCCTGCAAAGGCCATTCCGATATGATCCACGACTCGGAAACTTACTGCTCGAATACCGCAACTTCTCGACGCTTGCTAGCAGATTCCACACCGACTCGGCGAGTATTCCTGGTGGCCCAGTTAAGATGATATTTAGCGACGGTGATCCGAACGCTTTGGTTGCCTCCGCTGGCAGCGATGGAGCCGATGTCGTGGAAATTGTCTGGAGTTATGAAGACGGGGGCACCCCATACATTGCTGCTCAACCTGTAGATCAGGTCCTCGAGGAAAGCGGAACTGCCCGTTTCGAGGTGTCAGCTGTAGGTGCTGAGCCTCTCAGGTATCATTGGTACCGAAACGGAAATCTGTTGTCAGATGCCGGTTCGTCTACCCTGGTCTTAGACAATCTAGGGCCTAGCGATTCCGGGGCTATCACCGTAGTCATCTCCAACTCTTTTGGTGTGGTTACCAGTAAGGTCGCTCGGTTAGAAATCCTAACTTCTACAACTTATGCTCATGTTGTCCCACGTGGACTTGAGTCAGTGGAAGGTTCGGGCGCCTGGGCAACCTTCAGCAACCCGATTCATATGCAGGAGGTTTACCACTCTTCCGAGTTCGTTCCCACGCCGGTCTACATCCGAGAACTTCGATTCCGTCCCGATTCTAAGCTTTCCGCCATGGCAATTACGCAAACTGTATCCCGAGTGGCTGTTCGTCTATCAACAACGAAGACCGAGCCTGCACAGATGAGCAAGACATTCTCATTCAACGCAGGATCAGACGAAACGCTTGTCTACGATGGGTCTTGGGAATTGCGTACGGCGTTTAATGGGCCGGCTCAGGGACCAAAGGATTTCGATATAGTCCTCAAGTTTCAAAAGCCATTCTTCTATGACCCTACTCGTGGTAATCTGTGTGTTGATTTTCGTAACTACGGTGGGCTGCCAGTACGCTTTCACCATGACGCGCTGAGTAACGGCTCAACCGCTGCTCAAAACCGTCGGCCCGTCGGCTCCGCTTTTTCCGACCAAGATCCGAACGCGCTCGTAGCCTCCGTCGTGGTTGCTGCGGCGTCAGCAGTGGAGCTAGGTTATAGTTTGGGAGCTGGCACGGCTCCGTTGGTTCTTCGTAAACCACTTGCGACCACTACCACTGAGGGTGGGACTGCGCGCTTTCAGGTCCATGCCCTGGGGTCGATGCCCCTCCATTATCAGTGGTTTGGAGATGGGATCGCCATTAGTGGAGAAACCGGTTCTGAGCTTGTCATCACGAACGCGAGTCCTCGAGACGTGGGTGTCTACTCGGTGGTGGTTTCAAATGCATTTGGAGTTCTGAAAACACCGGACGTAAGTCTCTCGGTTATTCCGCGTGACTCTTTGGAGTTGGTAGTCCCAGGTGCCTATTCCGCCGTGGAAGGTTCTGGTGCCTCGGCTGGACTTAGTGTGAAGATCCGTCTTCAGGAGATGTATTCTGCATCCATGTTCCCTCTTCGTCCGATAGTCATCCACGCAATCCGGTTTCGCCCAGATATTACTTATGCCGTTGGGCCCTTTTCCGGAGTTTTGGATAACATAGTTTTTCGCATGGCTACTAGCTCGAAGTCTGTGGATAACATGAGTCGAACATTCGATGAAAATTTCGGTCCTGATGTTCAGGAAGTGTTTCGTGGAGAGTGGAGTATATCGACATCATTTGCGGGTCCCGCAAACGGACCGAAGGAATTCGATGTGACCCTCCCGCTACATCGGTCATTCAAGTATGACCCTAGACTCGGCAATTTGCTGCTGGAGTATCGGAACTATTCGACTCTTCCCCTGCGTTTCCATACGGACGCGGCTAGTGGCGCTGGAAATCTATTGGCGATGGTGTTCAATGACGGTCAGCCTGATGCGGCCATCGGCTCGGTTGCTAACTCAGCTGGAGATGTATTGGAATTAGTCTATACCTTGGATGAGAGTGTGCCTCCTGTCCTCGAGGTAGGCCCTGTGGGGACGGTCGCTGTTGAGGGGGATGAAGCTCAGTTCACAGCCACTGCCTATGGGGGAAGTCCACTTTACTATTTTTGGTTTTTCAACGGTGCCTTGATTCCCGGCGCCGAGTCCTCAACCCTCAACATCTCCCAGGTCTCAAGAGCGAATGAAGGTTTGTATACATTGGCTATAAGTAATCGCAATGGGGTAGTCACGAGCTCTCCGGCGATGCTAAGCGTAGTCGAAAAGCCTTCACGACTCGCGTTTGTGCCAAATTCTCTGGAAACGATAGAAGGCGATGGTGCCTCCGCGGCTGTAAGTGTGGCCATCCGACAGCAAGAGCTATACGCTGGGACGTTGTTTCCTTCAGGGCCCCTTCGAATTACCCAACTCCGCTTTAGAGTGGACAGCAAGCTCGGTACTGGGGATGCGGCCTTTTCTACCACCATCCCGAACATTCAGTTTCGCATGTCTACAACTCACCAGTCTCCGGGGAATTTAAGTTATGTTTTCTCGGAGAACGTTGGGGCAGATGAGTTAACTGTGTTTGATGGTCCTTGGCATTTAACGTCGCGTGCGACGGGTAGCCCGGGAGAATCCAAAACCTTTGATATCCTCCTTCCTCTCCAGCGGCCTTTCGTTTTCGATAGCGCGCTGGGCAATTTGCTTGTAGAAACCAGGACCTTCCAACGTGCTGATCGGCTTTATGTCCTTGATGGGGCTACCCACTCCCAGGATATGCAGCGAGTGTTTATCGAGGACCCCTCCTCGCCCATTGGCGTTGGGGGCGATAGTAGTGCAACGGTCTTGCTAATTGGCTATGAGGTTGTAGACATGCCACCTTCCATCGTCGAAGCGCCGATAGAGACAGAAGTTGTAGTTGGTAATGGTTTCACTTTGTCGGTTCGCGCTAGTGGTTCTTTACCCTTAAGCTATCGTTGGCGTTTCAATGGGGCAGTCATCGACACGGAATCGGGTTCTAGCCTTACAATCACCAACGCTTCGTTCTCTCAAGCCGGGGTTTACTCAGTAGAGATCACGAACTTGTTTGGTCAGGTCAATTCCGGAGATGTTGTCGTCACGGTAAAGCCTGGGCCCACAATTGTGGCGCTTGGTTCCAGCCAGGCCAGGTCCAGTGACGAGGCTGCAGTGGACTGCGTCGTTGAAGCGAATGGTGGAGAGAACGCGGTCTCGTTTAGTTTAAGTTTCGACCAGAGGCTCTTGGCATTTCGCGACTTTATTATCAATCCAGATCTGCGTGGTGCGTCCTTAAACATGAACACCACGCAGATCGCGTCGGGTAAAGTGGGCTTGGCTGTTGCTTTGCCTACCTCCGAGCGCCTGAGCCAAGGTCCGGTGAACCTCGGTAGGTTTATATTTAGGGTTGCCCCAATAACTTCTAACGTAGTTAGTATAATCGACTTCTCTGATCAACCGGTAGTTCGTGAGGTTGTTGACTCATTTGCCAATCCGCTTAGCGCCAAATATCATGCCGGTTCTCTAATGGTCCTCTTTCACGGTTTCGAAGCAGATGTAGCTCCTCGGCCTGAGGGCGACCGGAGGCTTACTCTTGGAGATTGGGTGCAAATAGGTCGCTTCGTTGCTGGGCTGGATGAGCCATCTTCACCTCAAGAATACCAAAGAGTTGATTGTGCTCCAGCAGAGACCGCGGGGGATGGTCGGTTGTCTGTCAAAGATTGGGTCCAGTCAGGCAGATATGCAGCAAGTCTTGATGCAGTTGCGGTAGCAGGGGGGCCATTCTCCAACATCCTCAGTTCACCGCTCTTCGGACCGCCTTCGCTTCAAGATGTGGCGATGACGGTTATCTCTCTCGAGGATTTCAGCGGGGAACCCGGACAAACTGTTTCCGTCCCGATTACCCTTACCGCCTTGGGCGGGGAAGCTGCTATCGGTTTCAGTATTAAATTCGACCCTGCTATCCTCACCTTTGAAAGCGTAGACCCAGACGGTCAGGCTGGTGGGGCTCTGTTCAACATCAATTCCAAACAGAGTTCTATCGGCCGAGTCGGTGTTGCTTTGGCTCTGCCAGGTGGAACCCAGTTCTCAGCGGGAATCAAGCACATCGCCAGGGCCGTCTTTACTGTAAGGTCGGTGAGGGCCGGTTCCAGTGCACTGACCTTCGGTGACGTTCCGGTTGTTCGTGAAGTTGTGAACGGGGGCGCCAAAGAGATGCCAGCCGCCTATGGCCCAGGCGCGATAACGATCGGAACCGGCGCGCCGGAGATCCATATCGCCGTCGAGGGTAGTTCCCTGGTAGTCACGTGGCCGGCATCTGCCTCCGGTTTCGTCCTCGAATCGTCACCTGCTATCCATTCTCCGGTGTGGGCTGCGGTCGTCCCCGAGCCAGTCAAACAGGGGCAAGTCTTCCAGGTTAGGTTGCCAGTCCCTCCTGGCGGGCAGACCTACTTCCGCCTCCGCCAATAGGTCAAAATATTTCAGGCTCGGTGAGCGACCCGAGAATCTTGTCGCTCACCGAGTTTCTTTGTCTTAGCGTCTCGGAAGAATTTGAGCCGATTCCTAAACGACCCGGTGGTCGGTAGTGGTTTTGGCTGCGGTTTCCGACATGCACAGCCCTTTCTCGATCTGCGCCAATCTAGTCAAACGGGGAATCTTTGACCCGTTTATGATACTGAACGTCCTTGAGATAAGGGCTCTCCTCCGTGACTGCCCGCGTGTATTGGATGTGGGATGCGGCCTCGCTTCCCCTCTACAGTACCTCGGACTCCAAAACTCGGTGGGTATCGATGGCTATGAGCCAGCCATCGCCAACGCCAGACGTACGGGCACTCACTCAGAGTTTGTCGTCGGAGATATTCGACAACTACCCACTGTATTTCGCGAGAAGCAATTCGATGCGTGCATTGCCCTCGACGTCATCGAACATCTGCCCAAGGAGGATGGCTTTCAGCTCATTCGATCTATGGAGAGCGTAGCGAAGAAACGGATCATCTTCCTGACCCCGAATGGGTTCTTGCCGCAACGACATCAAGAACGAGATGACCTTCAAGAGCATCTCTCTGGCTGGACAGCCTCCGAGATGAAAGAGCTGGGTTTCTCGGTGTTGGGGATGCTCGGACCAAAGTCCCTTCGAGGGGAGTTCCATGTTCTAAAACGGCGACCTCGGGCGTTTTGGGCTGTTTACTCGCTGGTGAAGCAGCTGACCTTTACTCGACGGCACCCGGAATCCGCTGCTGCCATCCTTTGTTACAAGGATTTGTGATGCCTACTTCCGCCGAGGTCTGTGCCTCGGTGGGAACCCCACCCAATAGCTGCCAACCCTGCCGGGTGGCGGGGTGTCATTTGAGGTGGATGAGATTGAGGTCATGCTCCGCACGAAGGAGTAGGTGGGACTTGATCGAAGATCGATCCGATTGACTCTATAGGCGATTTTGTTGAGCCCAAGAATGCCTAAGGTTTGGAAGGAGAGAACCGCGGCAAGAAGCGGTGAGGGATAGTGCACATTGAGAGGCCCTCTCGGGGATAGTCTTTCCTGTGCAGCTGGGCCTGGAGCCATGATGGGCTCAACGGAGTTTCGCCCTACCTCCGTGACGACTCCCTTTCAGGTGGCCTAGAAACAATTGCACGCGCGTTGGGGAGGCGAGAAATTCCTTAATGGATTTGCTGGGAGGGTTTCGGCATAGTCCCGCCAGCCTATGTCGATACGACCATCCTCGGGTAACAAATCTGCGCCCGCTCTGGGCAGCTTCGTGCTGCTCGTCATCGTTCTCCTCCTCGTGCTCGGATGGTTGTTCGCCCCCAGCTTCAAGGCCGGCTGGACTCTCTTCCTCAACGATGGACCATTGGGTGCCCTCAAGGCCGATTACAACAAAACCCCCGATGCTTTCTTCGGTGTCTGGTCCGACCTGAATTGGGTCGGTAGCCATGGGGGTAGCTTGTTGCCCAGCTTTACTTTCGGACAGTTCCTCGCGCTAGGACCGGTCGGGTTCTCCAAATTTCATGCCCCGATCGCTCTGTTCATCCTGGGGATTAGCGCCTGGTTATCCTGTCGAGCCCTCGGATTTCACCCCGCCGTGGCGACCCTCACCGCCTTGGCCGCAGCCCTCAACATGAACGTCTTCTCCAACGCGTGCTGGGGACTCTCGTCCCGCCCGTTCGCCCTGGCTACCTCGTTCCTTGCTGTCGGTGCTCTCGGTGCAACCTCCCAAACCAATGTGTGGCTTCGCTGTGCTTTGGCCGGCTTGGCGGTAGGTATGGGGATTACCGAGGGTGCAGATATCGGGGTGCTTTTCAGTCTTTTCATCGGGGCTTTCGCCTTCGTCTTTACTTGGGTGAAGGATAAACCCTCCGTCCAAAGTGCCGTCCAGGGAATGTTCCGGGTCGCTGTGGTGGTTGTGTTCTCCGGGATCATGGCCTTCCACATCATCGATGCGTTGGTCTTCCGTGCCAAAGTGCTGACCGCGGTGGAATCGCAGAAGCAGATCATGTCTCCGGAACAGCAGTGGGACTGGGCGACGCAGTGGAGCCTGCCCAAAGCAGAGTCGTTCCGTTTGATCATCCCCGGCCTCCATGGCTATCGAATGGACACGCCGGACGGGGGGCGCTACTGGGGCACTGCTGGACGTGACCCTCAATGGGAAACTACCAAACGCGGCTTTGCTCGCTTCTCGGGCGCCGGCGAATACGCCGGGGTCACGGTCATGCTCTTCGCCGCTTTCGCCTGCGCCCAGGCGCTTCGTCGTCAAGGAAACCTCTACTCACTCTCCGAACGACGTCTAATCGCCTTCTGGGCAGCCGTGGCTCTGGTCGCTCTGCTCTTCGCCTGGGGTCGCTATGCGCCGTTCTACCGAATCGTCTACGCGATGCCTTATTTCTCGAACATCCGCAATCCGATCAAATGGACGCATATTCTCCACCTGGCGGTGCTGATGTTGTTTGCCTATGGACTTCAAGCTCTCTGGCGCGGGTATCTCGACAAGGCCGTGGCTAAGATCGATCCAGCTAACTGGTGGGCGAAAGCCACTGCTTTCGACAAGAAGTGGGTGTATGGATGCGCTGGCTTTCTCGGCCTGAGCGTTCTGGGCTGGATGCTCTACGCCACCTCTACCGGTGATCTGGTCAAGTATCTGCTCAACAATGCCGTGGCCAGTCAAGGTGAGGCCGAGTCCAGCGTCGCCAAGGAGGTGGCCCGGTTCAGCCAGCGGGAGGTCTTGCTCTATTTGGTGTTCCTGGTGCTTTCGCTCGGCGGGATGATGCTGGGCCTCGCGGGCTTCTTCCGGGATCGTCGGTCCTCCTGGATGGCGGTCATCCTCGGCGGGATTCTGGTGATCGACCTCGCGCGAGCTAACACCCCGTGGATCCAGCACTACGACTACCAGGCAAAGTACGCCAGCAACGCCCTGCTGGACTACCTCAAGGCTCAACCCACTCACCAACGGACCACCGTCGTGCCCTTCGGAATGCAGGAGTTGGCCATGCTTCAGCAGATCTATCATGTGGAATGGATGCAGCAGCAGTTTCCTTTCTACAATATTCCATCCATCGACGTGATCCAGGATCCGCGTCCTTCCCCGGAGAACATCGTTTACCGCGAGAAGCTTCAGCCGAAACCGATTCGGCTCTGGGAACTCACCAGCACACGCTACCTCGTGGGGCTGGCGAATCCCTTCGCGGATCAGCTTAGTCAGCAACTGGACGGTAACCAGGGTCGATTCAAACAGATCATGGCCTTCAGCGTCTTCGATGCCGGATCGCAGCGGATTGGGGTAAGGACGAACGACACCGGTCCGTACGCTCTCTTGGAATTTACCGGGGCGTTGCCGCGGGCCAGTTTGTTCACGCGATGGCAGAGCTACACCAACGATGAGGCATTGTTGAACCGGCTGGCAGATCCCACCTTCGTTCCTGCCCAGGAGGTCTTGATCTCTGGCAATCTGGGTGGGCCGATCGACACCAATGCTCCGGCGGGCAGTGTCGAGCTGACCTCCTACGCTCCGAAGCGAATCCAACTCAAGACTCAGTCGGCCACTGCGGCCGTGGTCATGCTAACCGACAAGTACGACGGAGATTGGAACGTTCGGGTGGATGGACAGCCAGCCACCTTGTTGCGCTGCAACTTCCTAATGCGCGGGGTGCAGGTCCCGGCCGGGCAACACGTGGTGGAGTTCGAGTTCCAGCCCTCGACGACCGGCTTGTATGTCAGCCTGGCCGCTATCGGGATCGGGTTCGTGCTCTGCGGCGTGCTATTGGTGACGGGTAGAAAAGAGTCCTGACCATGTCCTCTTCGCAAGCTCACGAGTCATACTATCACCAGAACGAGGCCTACGCTCAGTTCCTGGCGAGCTGGGACCCGGCCTTCTATGGCAAGTATACCCATGCGCTACGCCCCACTCAGCCGGGCGCTCGGGTCCTCGACGTGGGATGCGGGGTTGGACAGGTCGTAGGCGCTCTCACGCGCGAAGGGGTCGAGGCTTATGGCGTCGACGTTTCCGAGCCGAACGTCGCGCGCGCTCGAGAGTTCAGCAGCCGCTGTCAACTCTACGATGGACAACGATTGCCTTTTCCGGACGGTCATTTCGGATCGGTAGGTGCCCTCAACGTCCTGGAGCACGTCGACGCCGCGGAAGCTTTCCTCGCCGAGATGGTGCGAGTGACAGCGATTGGAGGTCGGGTCGTGGTTTCCAGTCCCAACTTTCGGCGAGCCATTGGTTTTCGTGACTACCATCCCCGGATGCGTGGGCTCAAGCACAAGTGGGAGAATTGGCGTCGCTTGGCCCAGAAGCGGGAACAGATGCGCACCTCGCCTGATGCGGTGCGTTTCGATCGGACGCCGCCCATTGTTAAGGAGCCTTTCGAGCCGGATGACGATGCGATCATTCTGACCAATGCGGTGGAGATGGAATTCTTTCTGAGGCGTTTGGGATGCGAGATCGTTTCGGTGGAGTGCACCGACCGTTACGTGCCGAAGGTGCTAGACTGGGTGCTGAACGCGACTCCGCTGCGCTACTACATGTTCAGCGCCTTCGTCATCGCCCGCCGGTGCACGTGAGTGATGAGTGATGAGTGATGAGTGATGCGGACCCTACAGCGCGAAGAAGGCTGTCATGATCCGTTGCTCAGTAACTCATAACTCGTCACTCGTCACTCGCAATCACGGCATCAGCACCCGCAGGCGCAGATAGGCATGGGGGAGGCCGTTGACGTCGAACCGAGCTTCTTTGAACACGCCTCCCTTCGGGGCCGGACCTTCATCGGAAACGCTGATGGTTCGAGCCTTTCTTCCGGCGAAGCTTTCCCCGGATGCAAACCACAAATCCAGATCTGAGGACCATTCCGGTTTGACGGCCATTCCGTATGTGCTTTGGGGTTGCGTCCAACTCACCACGAATTGCCGCTTGCTGTCGTAAGAGACCAGGATCTTGGGTGCGTCCGCCTGATTGGTAGGGGAAGTTCCGAAATACGCTTCCACACAGTTCATCACTCCATCGCCATCAATGTCTGCATCAGGCCTCCACAGCGCATGAAATTGACAATCCGGATCGGGAAACGAGCCCGGAAAGTTTCGGGTGGCCCAATCGATGTAGCCAGGTGGGAGGTGCTTGAGCGATCTCACGTGAACCTTGGGACCGGGGCGCACCATCTTTCCGGATCTCCCCACGCGACTCCTGGCCATCGCACCCGCGATGAATTCGCCCGGTTCCGAGTTGGGTTGGATGGGAACGATCGCTTCGTAGATGCCGTCCACGGCGGTCCCGGAGATGCGGTTCGCTTCACTCAACACCTCGCCAGCGACAACGGAAGCCAGGTTTGATCGGGAGAGCTGCACAAAGCTGCTCTCGGTGTCGTCCAGGCCGCTGGAGGCTTTGACGCGCAACCGGATCTTCACCGGTGTTGCGAGATCTCCACAACCGACGAACGCCAGTTGAGGATCGACTTTGAGAATCTCCACCTCCGGAAGGCTGGAGTCGATGTCCCCCTGATTCACGACCAAGAGTTCCCTTGCGCTGTTCGGTGGAAGGGGAGTGTGTCCTAAAAGACCGAACTCCATCGGATTCCCTCGCAGCGGCTGAATTAGGACGGCCAAAGCCCATCGGCCCGGGAGGCAGCCTTTAGGAATGGTGAGTAGTGCCTCCCAGCGTCCGATGGTAGGCGTGGTGGAGATCAGGGTTCCGGCGATGCTGAGGATCGGCGGGTCATCTGAATCGCGTGGACTCAGATGGAACGTGACGCCGCGAATCTCCGTGTTGAGTCCGACCTCCGCTATGGCCATCACGTTACGGTTACCGGAGGTTATATCAACAATGCCTGGAACAAGATTGGCGCGCTTGAGTTGCGGAGGCAGGTCAGGACCAGCCGCTTCCTCCGGAGGGCTGACCAGCCCGTCCGAGTGTGAGAATGCAGGCGGACTAGGTAGCAAGTGGGCCAGCGGATCTAGCTCGGCTGGATCGGTCTCAGCTGTTTCGATTTGGGGTGCGGACAGAGGGAGGGCAGGAGGTTCGACGCTCTGTCCCTGGGCTTTTCGAATCGGAGTTAGTAACAGCGATAGCCATACACATAGGACTGCCGCCGCCAGTGCGGCAGGAAGCGCACCGAGACGACGATGTTCTTGGTTTACTAGGATGGCCATGATCAATTAACCGCCAACCCTCTTATCGGCCAGGAAACGCGTTTCGTTTATGGAGAAAAAGCTCCCGCGGGCCATTTGCGGGAAAGGGCCCGATTTTTAAAACCGTACACCCGGCACCCGACACCCGACCGCAGTTGGCACCTGGCAACTGGCACCTGGCAACTGGCACCTGGCAACTGGGAGCCGTCCTTTGCGGTTCATCGATAGGTATGCTTCGGACCAACTCAGACAACCCGAACTCCTTCCTCTCACACTTTTCAGTGTCCCTTTAAGCCAAATCCTGAATCTTGGGCAGCTTTTGTTTCATCGACAATACTCGCTCAAACAAGTCCCCCATTTTTTTGACCCGTTGGAGCACCTCATCGGGGCCGAAGAAGAGCGAATCGGCATTGCGGGATTTCGTAGCCAGAGTGACCTCTTTCCAGGTGAGAGGTGTGGAGACTGAGGGGAATTCTTTGGCGCGCAGCGAATACACATTGACCGTCGTCTTGTGCGCATCGTTTTGGCTCCAATCGATGAAGACCTTCCCTGCTCTCAGCTTCTTTTCCATGCGTGCAACCACCGACTTCGGATAACGCTCGGCCATGGCTTGCGCGACCTGTCGCGCAAATTCTTTCGTCTGCGTATAACTGACGGGTGAGTTCAGCGGCAGGTAAATCTGTAGTCCTTTAGAACCAGAGGTTTTCGGGAAACACTCGCGTTTCAGTTTATCAAAAAGGGCTTTGAGGCGCAACGCCACGACGCAGCAGTCGAGGATGTTCGCGGGTTCACCGGGGTCGAGGTCGAAAGCTACCGCCCTTGGTTTTTCGACGGCTGGCGCGACATGAAGAAACGTATGCAGCTCCAGATTTGCGAGATTCGAAGTCCACACCAGAGCCGATAGGCTGTTGATGACACAATAGTCGATACTGCCTTCGGTCTTTTTCACCTTTATCGTCTTAACCCAAACTGGTTTGTGGCTGGGACATTGCTTTTCGTAAAAGTATTTACCCTCCACACCGTCCGGGTAGCGTTTCATCGTCAGAGGACGGTTTTTCAAATGAGGCAGGAGCCAGGATGCGATGTTGATGTAGTAGTTGATGACCTCTCCCTTGGTGAACCCTGTTTTTGGATAGAACACTTTCTCCACGTTGGAAACGTCAAGTTCGCGACCCTTAACCGTAATCTTTGACGTCTTTCTCATGGCATCTCGCGAACGACATCCCTGGCGTTTTTATCGTCGCGCAGCCCAAGGAATGCCGGGTGTCGCATCTTCGAATCGCGGGTCCACTCGTGAAACGTGACTTGGCATACCAACGAGGGCTTGACCCAATGGCAGCGCTTCATCTCGGAAGGCGTGATACCCTGCCCATACCGCCCCCGGTGTTTTTCGGGCAAGTTCACAAAGGGACATCGGGCGGTGCTCAGCGCATCCATTTTGGCCTTGAGGAGCTCCAGCACTGCGTCGTCGAAACCCGTTCCAACTTTGCCGGAGAAGATGAGCTTTCCGGCTCGATGAACTCCGGTCAGAAGCGATCCAAAATGGGGGCGGGTGCCCTGTGGATCGGTGTAGCCACCGATCACCACTTCCTGTGATTGGGTGATCTTGAGTTTAATCCAGGTTCCTGAACGCGTGCCTGGCTCATACCGGGAACCCACGCGCTTGCCGATGACGCCCTCAAGGCGATGCTTGCGCATTTCCTTGAGCAGCAGTGAGGCATCTCCGCCGAGTGAGGGTGAATAGTGAATCATTCCGCTGGGGGGAATCAGCTCTTTGAGTGTCGCTTTTCTGACTTCAATGGGTTGATCGCGGAGGCTTTTCCCCTCTAGCTCCAATAGATCAAAAGCATAATAGGCCAGCGGAGGACTCTGCGTTCCGATGGCGTAGGACTGCAGGAGCCGGAACGAGGAATGACCTCTCTCGTCCAACGCCACCAGCTCTCCATCGATAATGGCCTCTTCCGCGCGAATCGATTTCGCCGCTTCCGCGATTTCAGAAAAGCGGATGGCCAAGTCCTTCTCGTTCCGGGAGAGCAATTGAATCTGATCACCCTGCTTAAGGATCAGGGCCCGATAGCCATCGAATTTCAGCTCGTAGAACCACTCACCCTGAGGAACCGCTTTTAGCGGCTTGGCCAGCATGGGAGGAATGAACGAAGCGATCGCGCCCCGCACTCGTTTCCGTGCTGCGCCGCGTTTGGGAGCCTTTCCTGGGCTGGTTGCGTGGGCTCTTCCGGGTTTCGCAGCTAAGCCTTGCTGGGCGAGGGCTTCCATGCTTTTGCCCGATTTGGCTGAGGTGTTGTCCGCCTTCTTGGACACGGGCTTCATATCATCACCCGCCCTGATCAGTAACCACTGTGTTGCGTCCTTGAGCCGAACCAGGTGCCAGTCGCCTTTCAGCTTGGTTCCCGCTAGCGAGAAGCTGAGTTTGCCGTCGCGATGCGCCTTGATCGGGTCGACGTTGCCCATATGGAACGTGCCCTTGTCCCATACCAACACCGTGCCCCCGCCATACTCCCCCTGAGGAATGGTGCCCTCGAAATCAATGTACGAAACCGGGTGATCCTCCACCTGTACCGCCAGACGTTTTTCGGATTTTCTCAGCGGGATACCCTTAGGCACCGCCCACGATTTGAGCGTGCCGTCAATCTCCAGTCGAAAATCGTAATGAAGCCGCGAGGCTGCGTGCTTTTGCACAACAAACCTCGATTCTTTCGCGCGTGCAGCCCGGCGAGGTCGGGGTTCCCGAGTCCGCTCGAAGTTTCGTTTGCTCTGATATTGGGTTAAAGACATAGCCCGAAATCATGCCACCTTGTCCTTCGCCTTCGCCCTGGCCTTTTTGCGGTCGGGTCGTTTCTGGGCATCCTCGACGCTCTTCTGCAGCACTGACATGAGATCGATAACATTGCCTTTAGAACGCCGGGATGCGGGTTTGCGGGAGGACTTGGTGGGGTGCTGAATTTTCTCCTCAATGACCTTCTCAAGCAGAACGTGATAATCATCCTCAACAGCCGTGGGGTCCCATTCCTGAGTCATACTCTCCACCAGCTTCTTGGCCATGGTCTGTTCAGCGGTGCTGACTTTCTGGTCCTTTGGTGTCTTGAAACTCGAGGCATCCAGCAACTCGGCCGGAAAGCGCATGAGTTCGAGCATGATGCCCCGCGCCTGGGGCTTCAGGGCCGCGAGGTGCTGTCGGGTTTTGATGACTACTTTGGCGATGCCAATCTTGCCGGCGTCGGAAAGTGCCTGTCGCAGCAGAACATAGGCCTTTTCGCCGCCCTTCTCTGCTTCCATAAAGTAGGGCTTGTAGAAGAGAAGCGGGTCCACTTCATCCAGAGTCACAAACTGAATGATCTCCACCGTTTGCGTCGCTTCCACATCGACGCGAGCGAAGTCTTCCTCCTTCAGAACCACATATTTGTCTTTCTCGTATTGGTATCCCTTCACAATCTGATCCCACGGGACTTCCTTCCCGTCGGCCTCAGCAACACGCTTGTAGTTGACCGGGCTTAAGTCAGAGCCACGCAGCAGCCGAAACTTGAGTTCCTCGCGACGCGTGGCGGGATAGAGGGACACGGGTATAGACACCAGGCCAAAACTAATGGTTCCTTTCCAGATGGGGCGCATAATGGGTTTGTTTTGCTGCTGGGATCCTGAGCGGATCTCAGGCCAGCCGTTGAGGCTAGGTAAACAGCAGGGTCTTAGGGCTCTTGTCGATATCCCCCCAGTGCAGATTGCATCCGACTCCGTGAATCCAAGGCACTTTGCACGGGCCTAGCAGCTCGCCGCGCTTTTCGCCTGGAGGAATACCAGGACCTTCGCGGTTCAACCTCCACCCCGGCTGTCATTCGAGCGCGTGGCTGTGTGACCTCTTTTCCCAATCGGCAATCTTCAGAACCTTGTCACCATCGCGTAGAGCCCACTGGGGATGGCCTCCGCCGGAATCAGGAACTCCTGGGTCATGACGTCCACCAGTTCCTGTTGCGATTCGATCGAGTGCTTCGTGGCCGGGATTCCCGGCTGCCGAATCGTCATCTCGCGGTTTAACAGTGTTCGACGGGTTCCGTCCAAGCCCGAGCGAGAGAGGATCAGATTCCGTTTGAATTTGGAGTCGGGGCTGGTGCTGGTCCACCAGTTGGCGATCGATCGGTCGATCGCGGGCATTTCCTCCCCGGTAAACTCACTGACGTCCCACCAGGCCTCATCAAAGCGGACCTGGTGGAACCACAGCTTTCGGTCGGTGTCAAAGATCACTCTCCGCCGATCATGGGAGGTCTGCTGTTCCAGCCCGTCTTGAAAGCGGATCGCCCCCGTGAGTGAAACTCCACCCACTCCACAGTCGGCCAGCCATGGTTCCCCGTCCAGATCGAGCTTCAGGAACATGTGTGTGCGCGGGGGAATGAAGTCCCGGGATAGCATCCAGCGGACGCGTGCGCTGAGCGGAAGGACGGAAAACCCAATCGCCCGCAGAGCCAGCAGCAAGAGCTGATTGGTCTCAAAGCAGTATCCGCCCCTTCCGCGATGAACGATTTTTTCCTCGATGGCCCGGGGAGAGAGGTCGATCGGACGACCGACCAGCACATCCAGATTCTCAAAAGGGATGCTGGCAGCGTGACAGGCGGTGATGCCCTGCAAAGTCTCCAGCGTGGCAGTTCGCGGTCCGGAGTAGCCGATCCGACGGCAGTAGGCATCCAGGTTAGGAACGTGAAAATCGTCCATCCCGCGAGTACACCCCACCGGGAAGGCGATGCCGAGTCCATTTTCTGTTTCAGGAGGAATCAGAAAGGGGCCCAAGTTCTCAAACCGCAATGGACGCCATGGACGCGATGGGGGACCCGGAGGGAAGAGGAATCAGAACTCTTCTTTTCCTTCCGACATAGCGCCCTTAGCGTCCATCGCGGTTCAACATCTTCCCCGGCTGGCCTTTCGAGGGCGTCGAAGCCAAAGTCCCTCCATTTCGGTATCGTCAACTGGCGCCAAAAGACGATAACATGGTGATGAGTATGAAAACGGGTGTCGTTCCCCCCTGGCTGCTGGTCGTCGTGAGTCTTTGGAGTGCTCGGCTGTTCGTGTGGTCGGCGGTGCCCCAGTCGCCCGGCGATGCGCGGCTGACTCGCCGGCAGCCAGCTCCGGAAAATCCTGCTGCCCTGCGTCGCAGGCTTGATGGTGAGGCGGCGCTTCGGTCCATGGCCCCACGGGTGCATATCGAGCGCGGACCAATTTCTGGCGGGGCTCGGTGGATCGCCACTTCCCAAGGCTTCCTCACCGGACCCAACGGCACCGGACTCGGCATGTCCGGCGCGCCTGCCCTGGCCGAGCTGGGGGTGGACGCTGCGGATGAACACCGGGTGGTCAAGTCGTTCATCGCGCATCACTCCGCAATCTTCGGCCACGATCCTACGGCACTGACCGATGCGCGCATTCAGCGCGATGTCACCTCCCCCAACAACGGACTTCGAACCACCACCTGGCAACAGCAAATCGATGGGTTGCCCATTCACCGCGCCACCTTGACTGCTCATGTTACGGGCAAAGGGGAACTCGCCGCCATTGGGAGCGAATTATTGGCCACGCTCAACGGCGCGGCCTCGCCTGAGCAACGCCGCCGGCTGGTAAACGGCGACCAGGTCCCTATCAGTGCCGCACAAGCATGGGTGCTGGCTGCGGCTCAGCTGGGATATACCCTCGTCGCGGATACGATCAGCGAGGCGAACCCGCCTCAGGGGGTTGCTCGAACGCAGCGTCTGGCGGCGCCGGGGTGGAGCGAGGTCCGTGCCTCCCTGATCTGGCTGCCTATGAATGCCTCCACCGTGCGTCTTTGTTGGCGGCTCCAGTTGGTGACGCCGTCATCGCGCTTGGGGTATGAAATGTTCGTTGATGCCGATTCCGGAGAGATCCTTTGGAGACGTGGCGTGACGGAAGATGCCTCAGCGCCGGCAACCTTTCGAGTTTTTACCACCGAAAGCCCCACACCCTTCTCACCTGGGTTCTCCACCCCCGTCACCAACCAGCCGCCTGCCGCTGCGCGGACCTTGACCACCCTGACTTCCCTGGACTCGACGGCCTCCCCCAATGGATGGATTGAGGTGGGCGACAATGAACTCGCAGGCAACAATGCATCGGTTAGGTACTACCAACAGACCAGCCCTAACAGCTGGACCACCAAAGCGGTTGAAGGCAGTCCCAGCCGAACCTTTGACTTTCCTCTGGATCTGGCTGCTTCCCCGGCCAGCCGCGTCAAAGCGACATCGGTGAACGCGTTCTATTGGGTCAACCTGGCCCACGATCGGTTTCACAAATTGGGATTCACGGAAGGGCACCGGAACTGCCAGCTTAACAATTTTGGCCGGGGAGGGGAGGGGGGCGATCCCGTCACGGTGAGGGTCAACGACCCATTCACTGAAGACAACGCGTCCATGCTGACTTGGAATGAGGGAGGTAGCCCCGAAATGAGCCTGGGCATTTACACCGGGCCTGATCCGGATCGCGAGTCCGCGTTGAACGGCGAGACGATCCTCCACGAATACGGCCATGCTGTCAGCAACCGCCTGGTCGGAGATGGCACGGGCCTGGATACCGAAGCCGTTCAGAGCCGAGGAATGGGTGAAGGGTGGTCTGACTTCTTTGCCATGGCCCTCACCAGCGCTCCGACTGATCCCGTCCATGCGGTTTATCCTTATGGGGCCTACACCGCTTATCGCAAATGGGGCACTGAGTTTCAGGAGAACTACTACATGGGAACCCGGCGGTATCCCTACTGCACGGACATGTCCAAGAATCCACTCACCTTCAAAGACATCGATCCGGACCAGGCTGATCCTCACATCGGCATCCCGATTTCTTCGCCCCTTGCTACCGCCAACCCGGCGGAGGTTCATAGTCAGGGTGAGGTGTGGTGTGCGATGCTTTGGGAAGTCAGGGCCAACTTGATCACGAAGCATGGGGGAGTCGCGGGCAACCAACTGGCCTTGCAGTTGGTGATGGATGGACTCAGGCTGAGCCCGAACAATCCCACCTTTGTCGCTGCTCGAAACGCCATCCTGGTCGCCGACGCAGTTCTGACAGGCGGCTCGAATCAGGCGGAAATCTGGGCCGGATTCGCCAAGCGCGGCCTGGGGACGGCTGCCACGTGTCCCCCCAGCACAACCACCGCGGGCGTTGTGGAGAGCTTCGATTCCTTGGATGCTCTGACCGTCTATCCTGCGGATGCCACGGAGGTCTCGGGACCGCAGGGGGGGCCGTTTGCCCCGAGCGCGAAGACCTTTACGCTGAGTAATGGGTCGGGCGTCGCTTTGAACTGGCAGGCTCGTACCGAGCCGCCTCTAGAACTTGGCAGTTCCTCCGGCCTCATTCCGGCCAATGGCACCCAGAAACTCAATCTGACCATCAACGCCACGGCGGCGGGGTCGTTGGCTCCCGGAGGTTATTCCTATTCGGTCTACATTACGAACCGGGCCAGCGGAGTTGTCATCCGACGACTCTTCACCGTGCTGGTGGGAATCGACCAGCCTCCGACGGAACGGTTCAGCAATGAGGACTCGGACGCATTTGACCTTTCAGGCCGCAGCCTGTGGTTCGAGCCTGTCGACGGGGGAACGCACTATGTCGTCTGTCGATCGACACCTTCCCCGACCTCCTTCCCGGTGAATCCCGCCCTGGGCCAGACTCTGGACTTCACCAACACCCTTGGGGTGATCGCCACGCTCACCAACAACATCAAGATTCCCTTCTATGGAGCGTTGCGGTCCGCCTTTGAGATCCGTCTCGATGGCTCGATTGTCCCTGGTGCCCAGGACTCACCCTTCGAGGATTATCTAGGCTATCTGGGGCACTTCTGCCTTCCGCGCGTTTCGGGACTTCGGCAGAGCTACGCGAAGACGGTGGGTAGAATTTCCTGGCTGCAGACGGCGGATTCCCTGTGTGCCACGTGGGAGAACGTGGCGCAGTCGCAGTCCGCAAGTTCTCCCAAGGCCAACTTTCAGATTCAACTGATGTTCGATGGAAGAATTCGTGTGACCTTTCTCTCGACCGCTGTGCCTACCGGCATTACGGGGCTCTCTCCCGGGGGGGATCTTCCTCCGTTGTTCGTGGAAACCGACCTCGGTGCCGCGCGCGCCTGTTCGGAGCCTATGGTGGAGTTGAAACTTCCCACGAGTGTCACGGAGGGAGGGCTCCTTCCGGCACGTGGTTCGGTGATGTTGCCAGGCAGGACTTCCGCCTCCGAACGAATCGTGACGCTCAAGGTAAATGATCCCGGGGAGTTGAACATTCCTTCCTCCGTGGTCATTCCTCCCGGACAGGCATCGGCTTTATTTGATCTGAGCGCGGTGAACGATAGTGTGCGGGATGGCAGCCAAGTGGTCTTTGTCACGGCCAGCCGAACTGGATTCACTCCAGCCGTTCGATCGTTGAAGGTTCACGACAATGAGTCTGCCACGCTGTCACTTTCTCTTCCGTCGAGCCGCACCGAGGGCGAGGTCCTGGGATTCGGTCAGCTGAGCTTGAGCGCGCCGGCCGGGGCGTTGATGGGGGTGGAACTGAGTTCCTCGGATCCCGAACTCCTTCCCGTTCCGGCGCTTGTGTTTCTGTCCTCCGGGCAATCCAGTGTCCTGGTGCCATTGGTTGTTCCGGACAACAATCGCATCGAGGGCACACGGAACGTCGTGATCACGGCCCGGGTGCAGAACTGGGGCCAAGCCACGGACACCGTCGCGGTCCTGGACAATGACTCCACTGACCTGGCCTTGCTGGCTCCTGTGTTCCGCAACGAAAGCGAGGGAACGGTGACGAACGGGGCGCAGGTGCGGATCGAAGGCATCCTGACCACCAATCTCTCCGTCCTGTTGGTGAGCGACGATGAATCGGAGGTTCGAACCCCGATTTTTTCGAGCGTCATTCCGGCCGGAGCCACCAACGTTTTCTTCCCGCTCTTCATCCAGGATGATTTAACCGTCGACGGAGCGGTCTTGGTTCGGCTTCGCGCGCTCGCCCCTGGGTTTACGCCCGCGACCAATGTGATCTTCGTTGCCGATAACGACGGGCCGCCTGAGCCCTATCAGCCGCAACCGGAGGATGGGGCGACGAATGTGCCGCCGCACACCGATCTGTCTTGGGGACGGATCGAAGGGGATTTGATCCGGAATGGGGGGTTTGAGACGGGGGATCTGACGGGTTGGCAGCTCGAGAGCTTCGGCACCGGCCTGTTCGCCATCACGGGTGGCGGCTACGATCCCCAATCGGTCGACGGTCCGTTTCCTCCACTGGCAGGCGCCTACAGTGTGCTCTCGGATCAGGCGGGGGCCGGCAAGCAGACGCTATGGCAGGAGGTGCTGGTACCGGTGGGGGCTACGGAGGTCACCCTCCGTTGGACGGATCGGATTCGGAGCCATGGCGGGGTTTTTGGCAGCTCGCATGGTTTTAGGGTTGAAGTTCGAAACACCAATAATGCGGTTCTGGCGACCGTCTTTAGTACGACCACCAATACGCCTGCACTGAGCGATGTTACGAATCGCAGCGTGAGTCTGGCCGCTTGGCGTGGTGAGTGGATCCGGATTGCTTTTGTGGAGCAAGACAGTGGGGGCTATCTCAATGTGCATTTGGACAATGTGCAGCTCTGGGCTCCTCCCGCCGCTCCGACCTTCTTCGATGTCTACTTCGGCACGGATCCATCGCCTGACGCGAGTGAGTATGTCGGCAGCACCACCAACGCTTTTTGGGCGCTCGGACCTCTTCTGCCGGAAACTGCCTATTACTGGCAGCTGCGCTCCCGGCGAAACTCGGTGACCAACAGCGGTCCTATCTGGAGCTTCTCCACCGGTGGGAACATGTTGTTTTCCACTTTGATTGCCAGCAATGCCGTCTGGAAGTATTTGGCGACGACCGTGAATCCCGGTAGCGCTTGGAATGACCCGGGCTTCAATGATTCGGCCTGGGCGCAGGGCCCCGGTAAACTGGGATTTGGAGGCGATGGGGAAAACACCGACATCGAACCGGCGCGGGGATCGGTGACGACTTTCGCTTTCCGGCGGACCTTCACCGTCGCCAATCCCAAGGCGGTCCTGGGATTGGAGGCTCGCCTGATTCGAGACGATGGTGCCGCCGTCTACCTGAATGGGAAGGCGGTTTGGGTGGACAACCTTCCGGCTCGCTACGGTTGGAGCGACGAAGCTCTGAGCTCGCTCGAAGCTTCGCTGGAACGGCAATGGATCACCAACCGGCTTGACCCTTCACTGCTCGTCCCCGGTCAGAATCTCATCGCGGTGGAGATCCATCAGGGGCCGACACGCTTGGTGACCCCGGATCTAGGATTTGCCCTCGAACTCCGAGGGATCTACGACAATGGTAATCACACCCCTTTCGTGGAGTTGACCTCCCCGGTTCCGTTCAGCGTCTTTCAGCAGCCGATTCAACTTCCGCTAGCGGCGACGGCTTCGGATACCAGTGCCACTGGTAATCCGATTCCAGTTTCCAGCGTGGAGTTTTTCGCCGATGGGGACGCGCTCGCGACGGATTCGAGTTCTCCTTTCTCATTCGCTTGGCCGAACGCCCCGGCCGGCCATCATGTGCTCAAAGCGGCTGTGACGGATAGCGGCGGGCTCACGGCGGATTCGGATCCGGTGAACGTGCTGATCCTCCCGCCCTCGGGCAGCGTGCTGGCGGCCTTGATCCCGCGTGGCTCGGTGTGGAGCTATCTTGATAACGGCGTTTACCCTGGTGCCAAATGGACGCAGATCGGTTTCGCGAGCGATCGAACGAAGGGCTGGAAGACCGGGCCCGCTCAACTGGGTTATGGGGATGGGGACGAGTCGACGGTGATCGGTTATGGTGGACGTCAGTTGCAGCGGCACATTACCACCTGGTTCCGCAAACAGTTCATCCAACCCGCCGCGTTGAGCGCACTCTCGATGCGCGTGCTCCGGGACGACGGGGTCGTGCTCTATCTGAACGGGACCGAGATATTCCGCAACAACCTTCCCCCCAGCCCGGGCACTATTCTCACCAATACGTTGGCGACGGTCACTATCTCGGGTGATGGAGAGAATGACTGGGTCCAGGTTCCTCTCCAGTCCTCGGTGGTCTTTCCCTTGTTGAAGCCGGGGGTGAACGTGATTGCAGCCGAGGTTCATCAGTCCTCTTCCAGCAGCCCTGATCTGAGTTTTGACCTCGAACTGACCGGCGTGGGCAATCCCCCTCCGCAGATAGAACTGACCAGCCCTGTGGAAGGCTCGACGCTGGTGCATCCTCCGTCGGTTCTGCTATCAGCGGCTGCGAGTGATGCCTATGGCGGGATTGCGTTAGTCCAGTTCTATCGCGACGGTGCGAATCTTGGGTCGGATACCCTTGCTCCGTATCAGGTCGTGTGGAGCAATCCACCCGTAGGCTCCTATTCGCTCACGGCCGTCGCCACCGACCTGTTGGGCCTCAGTTCCACCTCGCCGCCGGTTCACCTGTTCATCCTCGGACCGGTGGTGATCAATGCCGCGCTAACGGCCGAAGGAATGGTCCTGTTGACCTGGCCTGCGGCTGCGGTGGGGTATGTCTTGGAGAGTGCTGACAGTCTCTCGGACTCCATCCAATGGACTTTGGTCGGTGGCTCTCCTCAGCTGGTTGGCTCAGAGTTTCAGGCTGTCCTGCCCGCGGGAGACCCCCAACGGTACTTCCGGCTGCGATCCCCTTAGTTGCCTGAAGCAGAATATGGAGCGCGGCAGCCCTCTCTCAGCTTTGCTGTTAAGAACGCGGACTAGACAAGCTGGGCAACGCCAGCGTTTCACCCTTTGTCGGCAGGTCCCGAACCCATAGGGTTCAAAGAGATCTAGCCGGGGGTGCTCACACCCCCGGAACCGTTAAAAGTACGGAGCATCGCGCAGCGCTGCCACCGGCTTCTGAGACTTGCGTCACCCGACTCAAGGAACCTCATCGGTTTGTGAGTCCGTTCGCCAACCGGTGGCACACCTTTCAGGGTGCTGTTGAACGGGGGGCTGACAGACCGGGGGTGTCGCTGCGCTCCACGCCCCGGCTACTCTCTTTGAACCCTGCGGGTTCTCGGCTTCGGCCTCAGGAACTCAGGCGAAGAACGGAGGATTCCCTACAACTTGTCTAGTCCCCATTTTTGGAGGCAAAGATGAGAGAGGGCTGCCGCGCTCCATATGGCCCTGTTGCTCGCGAAGCGGTCCGATGAGGTTTATAGTTCTGGTTTCCTGTAGCCCTCTACAGCTTTTCGGCCTCCCGGAGAGGGATCCTCACCCGGAAATAATCACACCCCGGCTTCCCCAACGCTCACCCCCCGCTTGACAGGGATCGTGTCGCGATGATGATGGCTGTTATGCGGCAGTTTTTCAGGCCATCGACGCGGATTCGCTTCTGTTGTTCGATTGTCTTTTGGCTCTGTCTGCTTTCGGGCTGGGTGCTGCCGGCCGCACCGGATGCCAAATCGGTCGCGAATCACTGGGCCTACATCCCGCCGCGCCCGTCAAATCCTCCTCCGTCCCCTAGCGGTAATCCTATCGATGGTTTCCTGAACGTCCATCACCGAGACGAAGGTCTGCAGCCGGCTCCCGCAGTCGACCCGGAATCCTGGCTGCGTCGGGTGACGTATGATCTGACCGGGCTGCCGCCCACTCCCGCCGAGCGGGCCGCCTTCCTCGCCGACGGGTCAACCTCGGCCCGAGCCCGGGTAGTGGATCGGCTACTGGCATCGGCGCGCTACGGGGAGCGATGGGCGCAGCACTGGCTGGACTTGGCTCACTACGCCGACTCGAATGGATTCGAGCTCGATGCTGATCGGCCGGACGCCTGGCGCTATCGCGACTGGGTCATCAAGGCATTCAACGAGGACATGCCCTACGACCGCTTTCTGACGCTTCAGGTCGCGGGTGAAGAGGCTTCCCCGGACGACCCCGAGGCACTCGTGGCGGCCGGGTTTGGCCGGGCTGGGCCAAGGGAAGAGGTGGCGGGCAACATCGATCCCGAAGTGAAGCGTCAGAGCGAACTGACTGCTGTGACCAGCACGGTGGGATCGGTCTTTCTGGGGCTTACCATTGGATGTGCGCGCTGTCACGATCACAAGTTCGACCCGCTGCCGGCGGCCGATTACTACGGGTTCCAGGCTTACTTTGCAGGAGCGGAGTTGCGGGAGATTCCGATCTACTCAGCCGAAGAGCTAAAACTGTCGATCGAGGCCACCAACCGCATCAACGCGTTGATCGCACCCATTGCGGCGGCGAAGGCAAAGTTGGAGCAGCCGTATCGAGATCGACTGCGGGCGGCCAAGGAGGCTGGGTTGACCGCCGCTGAAAAGGCAGTTCGAGCCAAGCGCAAGGAGGATCGAACTCCCGAGGAGCAACGCCTCTTTGAGGGCACCAGTTCCGCCCTCAACGTGACTTGGGAGGAAGTGGCGGAAGCGGTTTCTGAGCATCCGGGCGATCATTCGGTACGGGAATCTTTGAAACGACAGATCCACGAGTTGGAACTACAACGACCTCCGCCTCCCGCCCATGCGATGACTTTCAGGGAACCCACCAATGCCTTGCCAGAAACCTGGGTTCTGGGCCGGGGCAACGTGAAGGACAAGAAGCGCCGTGTCGACCCCGCCCCACCAGCGGTTTTGGTCGCCGCGATGGGGACTCGAGGGAGTCCGCCGCCGGTCGAGAAGCGTCCCGGGCCAGCCTACTCCGGTCGTCGTTTGGCCTTGGCGCGCTGGCTGGTCGACCCCAATCATCCCCTCACAGCCCGAGTCGTGGTGAACCGGCTCTGGCAGCAACACTTTGGCCGTGGACTGGTCGCCACGCCCTCCGATTTCGGTGCTCGCGGAGCGCGTCCGACGCATCCGGAGTTGTTGGATTGGCTGGCGTTGGAGTTGATTCGCCAAGAGTGGCGATTGAAGCCGATACACCGTCTCATGGTGCTGTCAGACGCCTACACCCGTGCGTCTGTCCCGGGCGACTCACCGTCGAATCGTCTGGATCCGGAGAATCTTCATTGGTGGCGGATGCTACGGCGTCGCATGGATGCGGAAGGACTGCGCGACAGCGTGCTGGCGGTTTCGGGCCGCTTCAACTTGCAGGTGGGCGGGCGCGGGGTGCGGGCACCTCTGGAGCCCGAGGTCAGTGAGCTGATTTTTACCGAGGCTGAGGTGGTCGACCTATGGCCGGTCGATCGAGACGAATCGGCGCACTTCCGTCGATCGATTTATCTACATCGAAAACGGAACGTTCCTTACCCGCTGTTGAAGGCCTTTGACGCCCCGGATGCGCAGACTCCCTGTCCGGAGCGAACGGTGAGCACGCATGCTCCGCAGGCATTGGTGATGATCAACAGTGAGTTTGCCCAAAAGGCCGCTCGCGAGTTCGCGCGGTCCTTGCTTCGGGCTTACTCGGATCCTGAGGCTCGTATCGCTGAGGCTTACCTGCGCTGTTACGCCCGGCGACCTCTGGCGGAGGAGTTAAAAGCGGCTTGCGACTTTGTCGCCGGCGGTCAAGGCATCGAAACGGAACGGTGGACCGATTTCACCCTCGCCCTGCTGAACAGCAATGAATTCATCCATGTCCCTTGACTCAATTCATCAGCATCTCCCCGACCAAGGGGCTGCACTGTCCCGTCGCCAGTTCCTCACTCGGGCCGGTCACGGGTTGGGAGCCGTGGCGCTGTCCCATCTCGTGAAGGCCGAGGCCGCCTCGGTTCCGAGTGCGGGGTCGATGCCGCTGCCGCACTTCGCGCCGCGCGCCAAGCGCTGCATCTTTCTGTTCATGGTTGGGGGGCCTAGCCAGATGGAGCTCTTCGATCCGAAGCCAGCGCTCGACCGTCTCCACGGGCAACGCCTGCCGGCCAGCTTTGGCAAGATTCATAGCCAGTTTCTGGAGCAGGACCCGATTTGTTTGGGAAGCACCCGCGGCTGGGCTCGCTGTGGCCAATCGGGTATGGACATGTCGGATCTCATTCCCCACATGCACCAGCATGCCGATACCATCGCCCTGGTTCGGTCCTGTGCGGTGGATAGCGTCATTCACGCGCCCGCGCACTATCAGATGAATTCGGGTCGAATGTTTATGGGGCATCCGAGCCTTGGCAGTTGGGTGACCTATGGTTTAGGCAGCCTCTCCGAGAACCTCCCCTCTTTTGTAGTGATGGCGCAGCCTCAGGGAACGCCGGAGGGCGGCGCGCCGTGTTGGAGTTCGGGATATCTGCCCGCGAAGCATCAGGGAACTCTGTTTCGGCCCGGGGCCAACCCCATCGTGAACTTGGCTTCCAACGACCCCGCCTTCTCGCGCAGCCGGCAGCGGCGGATTATCGATTTCACTCAGGAGCTGAATCGTCGCCATCTGACTCCGGGCGACACGGATCTGGAGGCGCGGATCTCCAGTTACGAGCTTGCCTTCCAAATGCAGGCCGAGGCTCCCGGAGCGGTCGATCTGACGACTGAGACCGCTGCGACCCGGTCGCTGTATGGAATGGACAAGCCTGCCACTGCGGAATTTGGCACTCGGTGTCTGATCGCCCGGCGTTTGCTGGAGCGGGGCGTGCGATTTGTGCAGCTCTACTCGGGCGGCGGACCCGTCGCCTGGCAGTGGGATGCCCACGACGACGTGAACGCCAACCACGAGCGGATGTGCGGCGCCACGGACCAACCTGTGGCTGCGTTGCTCACCGACCTGAAGCGCAGAGGGTTGCTGGATGACACGCTGGTGATTTGGGGCGGAGAGTTCGGACGCACGCCGGTGAGTCAGAAAGGCAGCCGGGGTCGTGATCACAACGCGACGGGTTTCTCCATGTGGTTTGCCGGTGGCGGCGTCCGTCCGGGCATCACCTACGGCGCCACGGATGAAATCGGACTTAACGCGATCGAGGGGCGGGCGCATATTCACGACATCCATGCGACGATTCTTCATCTCATGGGTTTGGATCATACCCGGCTGATCTTCCCCCATGGCGGGCGGGATGAACGTCTGACCGATGTGCACGGCGAAGTCATCACGGGGTTGCTCAGCTAGCAGGGTTCCTTCCAGTCCCGAGTGTAGGAGCCGCCGTGAGAAGGCTTCGGCGAACATTCGAAGATCGTTGTGGCGTCGCGAGGAATGGTTGGCCCCGAGGACTGACGTCGTCCCCTACAATCCCGAGTGTGGGAGCTACGGCGTGCGGGAGGACGGCAGTATCTCAAGGCTTGTGACATTCTTGATCGGCGTTAAAGTTGAGCTCGTGAACCTCGCCAAATACCTTTTGATCTTGGTGCTGTCGTTGACAGCGTTAGATCGGCTGCGCGCCCAGAGCGATTGGAATGAGCCGTTTCCACCTCACCGGATCGCCGATCGTTTGTATTATGTCGGATCCAAAGGACTCGCCAGCTACCTTTTGACCACGAGCAAGGGTAGCATCCTCATCAACTCCGGATTTGAACGCACGGTTCCGATTATCCGGGCGAATGTTGAGAAGCTAGGGTTCAAATTTTCCGACATCCGAGTCCTCCTCGCAAGCCACGCTCATTCAGACCATGTCGCGGGACATGCATTGATCAAAGAGCAAACCGGCGCACGCGTGGAGGTGATGGAGGGAGACGACCAGGTCATTGCCAGCGGAGGGAAGGGACAATACCTGTATCAGGAGGGATGGAAACCGTGCGTTGTTGATCGTGTTCTGAAGGACGGAGATCTCGTCACCCTGGGCGAAGTGACCCTCGCCGCCCGGCACACCCCTGGGCATACCCGTGGTTGCACCACTTGGACCATGCTGGCCGAGGATGCCGGTAAAGTCTTGAAGGTGGTCATTATCGGGAGTCCCAACGTGAACCCTGGGTATCAACTCATTACCAATCGGGAGTACCCGGAGATCGCAGACCATTATACGAAGACGTTTCGTCTGCTGAAGTCGTTGCCCTGCGACCTGTTTCTCGGGGCGCATGGGAGCTACTATTCGATGGAGGAGAAATTCGAGAAGCTTCGAAAAGATCCCAAAACAAACCCTTTTATCGATCCAGAGGGGTATAGAGCCTACGTCGAGAACCGCTACCAAGCGTTTCGGGAGAAGCTGAAACCGTGAGTGGTTCTTAGCGTTTCAGTGCATCCACGGGGTGTGATTTGAAGAGGGTGAAATCGGGGCATCTGGACTACGTCGGGGGGGGACCAAAGCGGCAGAGGGCTGCACGACGAATGAACTATAAGCCTCCTCGGACCACTTCGTGGGTTGCGGTTGGGACCACTTGAAGCCCCAACAGGGCTCGCAACCCACGATGGGGTTGTGAATTCTATGGGCTTTTCCCAGGGTAGCTCGTTCCTCGCAACCCTGGGCTTTGAGGCGCAATCCCGTTGGGATAGGGACTGAAGCGCTCAGAACTTGTGCGTAATCTTGAGAGTCCTCTACCGCTTTGTCGCCCCCCGAGGGGAATCCCGGCTGTCCTCACCCGGAAGCAATCACTCCCGAGCTTCAGCTGAGCCACAGCTTTTCGCCGCGGGTATATTTGGCAACGACATCCCGGTTGAGCGTGAGGCCGAGCCCCGGCTCTTTGGGGATGGCTAGCATGCCATCGGCGTCCAGCTTCCAACCGCCCAAGGTGATTTCGTCGATGAAGGGCGAGCCAGTCAGATACTCCACGAGATCGGTGCCGGCAAAGGCGGAGGCCAACTGCAGATCGGCCGCCAGCCCAATCGCTGTGTTCCATCCATGCGGGATGAACCGAACACCATGTTCCTGGGCCATCCAGGCGATCCGCCTTTCCTCGCTGATGCCGCCCACCTTGGTCACGTCGGGCTGGACGATGTCCAAAGCCCGAGCTTCCAGCCATGGTTGAAAGGCCTGGCGTCGCGTGAGGACCTCCCCGCCAGCAATGGGAACCGGAGAGTGTTCACGCAGCTTGGCGTGGTCTTCGAGGGAGTCCGGAGTCAGAGCCTCCTCGAACCAAAAGACATCGTAGTTGGCGAGCATCCGCGCCGTGTTCAGCGCCCATTTATACCCTTGGTTCCAATGAGCGTCGCTGCCTCCGGCGTCGACCATGAGTTTGCAGTCCGGTCCAATGGCTTCCCGTGCGGCTCTAACGATGGCCTCATCATGGGCCGAGCTATGGCGTCCAAACGGCCCCCAGCCGATTTTGAAAGCGCGAAATCCCTGCGCCTTCACGGCCAGCAAATGATCGCGAAGCGCGGCTGGTTCTTGCATGAGCAACGAGGCGTACGGCTGAACTCGTTCCCGATAGCGTCCGCCGAGCAGCCGACCCACAGGCTGTCCGGTGGCCTGGCCGAGCAGATCCCAGAGCGCGATATCCACGCCGCTGATCGTGTGAGTGATAGAGCCGCCGCGACCCAGCCAGAACATGTTCTGATGCAGCTTCTCGCTCACGCGTTCGGGTTCCAACGCATTCTCGCCGCGATAAAGCGGTTCGAGAACAGCCAGAGCGGAGCGAACCAGCCCGTCGTTGGTGAACACGCTGCCCAAGCCAACGGCACCTTCTTCGGTGTGGACTGTGATGAGGGTGTGAACGCAGTCCTCGGGTCGTAGCTCATTGCTCCAACCTCCTTCAGGTGTTGCGCCACGCAAACCGGCGCAACGGATTTCTCGGATCTTCATAGTTTATATCTAGGTCGCTGGAAGAGTTGCACTACGGGCGTGAAGGTGACGTGGGGATCCAGCGGGAATATCGGCCGCGCACAACGTTGGTGTCCCAGGCTCAGCAAGTTCGCACTGGTTGAACCGGGAGCATCGACATCGAGGTACAGCGCTGCCCACGCCTTGAACATGTGCGGCTCACAGTGAGGAGACTTGACCACCACTGCTCCGAACCGCCGAGGGTCCTGGCCGTGGGCCAGAAAGAGGGCGCGATCATACAGGCTAACCGCCCGACTCGTGACCACCAGCATGAAAGGGCCCGATTCGATCACTGCCGTTTTGCCGGCCTGCCACAGCTCGTGCGTCGTCTCGCTGTGAAAACTGCCGTCCGAAAGCAGGCGGACCCGCCCCTCGAGGGGGAGCGGAGTGAACCGCTGACGATCCAGTCCTCCGCCGATGGAAAGGCTCACTCGATTTCCTACCCCGGCGGCGAAGGCCATTCGAGCGGCTTCCGGGTCCACGACAGGGATTAAGGCCCGACCCGAATATCCCACGTCGATCAGGGCGCGCAGGATGGCATTGCTGTCTCCTGAAGCACCGGAACTCGTGGCGTCCGCCGCGTCCACGAGCACCACGGTGCCCGACCGATTGGCAGCGGTCAGGCGGGCGGCGTCCGCCAGCGACGTCAGAGGAACCTGCATTTTGTGATGGTGCGCCCAGAAGAGCTCGGCAATGCGAACCGCCTCGCGGCTGGCCATCTCCGGGTCATTGTTCGTCACCACGAAACTGTTGGAGGCGAGGGCCGGCACATCGGTGAATGGGTTGCCCCACATGATGCCGGCCGACAATCCTGAGGGGGTCCGTTCGGCCTCCTGAGCGGCCTGAACGGCGGGGCGGATGGCGCCGGTCTCGGTGATCAATTCATCCCCGCGCACCAGAGCCGGGATAGTAACCTTCGCGGTGACCGGCTTGGCTTGTCCGACGAGGATTCTCAGCAGCACCCGGGCGGCTCGTTCTCCGGTTCCGAAAAAGTCGACATGCGGATAGGTATGGAACGCGACCGCCGCATCGCAGTGCTCGAGCATTCGGTCGGTGAGGATGCCGTGCAGATCGAGAGAGATGACGATGGGAACTTGGTTGCCCAGCAGGTTTCGCAGCTCGGCGAGCAGGTATCCTTCGGGATCCCCTTCGGTTTGGGTCGCCATTGCGCCATGGAGTGAGAAATACACCCCGTCGACTGCCGGAGCGGCTTGGACACTGGCCAGCAATTCGCTGCTGATGCGACGGAAGGCCGCATCTGACAAGGTGCCGCCGGAGGTGATGAAGTGAGCGCTGTAAGCCGGCACCAGGACGACGTCGTTTTGGGAATCGAACACGCTGACGGCACCCCCGACCTCGCTGCGCACCCCTCGATGGTAACGCAGGATTTCCACCCCTCGGCGCACCTGGAAATCCTCATAGCTGCTCAGGACGGGGTTGAACGTTGAGACCTCCTGTTTGCATTCGACGATGAGGATGCGTGGCATGCGCGTGGGGGGTGAGGGTCTTAGTGTGTTCGTTGGAAATCCCGTGGAAACGTCCGCTTGATTCCGGCGATAACCAGGAGGGCGACGAGAGCGTAAGCCAGGGCGGTGTAGGAGAGCAGGGAAGCGATTCCCACCGATTGTTTCCATAGCCCTCCGAAAAGGGTACCGAAACCTGAGATGACCGCACCGAACAGATTCATGAGCCCAACCGCCGAAGCGCGCGCTTGAGCGGGAACGACTTCGAAGGTTGACGGGAATATATTCCCCATGAAAAAGCCGCTGAGTAGCCCGAAGCCGGCGGCGGCGAATCGAGTGGTGAGGAGCGTGTCGCAAACGCCAACCGCGTGCAGGCAGGGAGCGCAACCGAGCAGGCTGGCGGCGAGCAACCAGAGCCGCGCGGCCTTGGTGCGGTGATAAAGGCGATCCGCCACGATGCCGCCAAGCAACAGGCCGGCCAGAGTGGCACCCTGCAAGAAGACAGTCGCGTTGAAGGCGGCGGCCGACAGGTCCAGCGAGAATCGCTCGTGCAGAAAGTTGGGCAACCATCCATAGAGCAGCCAGAGCCCGAAGACAAAGGTGGAAAACGCGGCGCAGAGGATCCAGTAGGTGGGGGTTCTTGCGATCATTGCCAGCGTGTTGGTGGTGCGCTCCGTCCGGGGTTGGTCATGAACCTCCTCCGGCACCCTGCGGATAAACGCAAAGTAAGGGATCGCGTACACCAGGCCGATCGCTCCCAAAACGAAGAAGGCACCGCGCCAGTGTCCTTGCTGTGCCATCCATCCGCCGAACCAGCCCCCTCCTACGCTGCCAAAGATTTGAGCCGTGGTGAGGGTGGCAATGGCACGTGAGCGATGCTCCGGCGGAAATGCGTTAGCTGTGAGGGCGATGGCCACGGGCATGAAGAGCGCTTCAGACACTCCCATCAGTGCTCGGAGCGACAGCACCATACTCGGGGAGGTCGACAGTCCGGTGGCGACGGTGACCAGGCTCCACAGCGAGAGGCTCAGAACGATCAGGTGTCGTTTGGAGAACCGGTCGCCGATCTGGCCCGCGACGAAGCTGCTTAGACCATAGACCCAGAGAAAGGTCGAGCCGACCAGTCCCAGTTGGCTGTCGGTGAAGCCCAGGTCGGACTTTAACCGCGGGAACATGGAGAACACCGCCTGCCGGTCACAGTAGTTGAGAAAGTACGCGAACCACATGAAGGCCAGCAGCATCTTTGCCTGGCTGGGAATTCCGGTGGATGGCGGGGTGGCAGGCACGAGGCTAAGCCATTACTTCCTTCTCGCTCACGCGTTGGGCGATAACCGCGACGCAGTCGCCTTGTTGTGTGAGGCAGGGGGCGCGGATGGTGATCAAGAATCCGCTCGATTGAGCGATCAGAGGCTCGGGGGCGCGGTCGGGACGCTCGAGGTGATGGAGTAGTCCTACTTGTTGGCCGCGTTTGACCTTTGATCCTAGGTCCACCTGGATCTCGAAAATGCCTGATTCGGGAGCCAGAAGGTAATCTTCGCGATGCAGGGCCTGAGTGAGGATGATGGGCGGCTTGCCCAGGCTGGCGCGGGAACGCTTTTGGCCGTCGAGTGCGCCCACCTGGATTAGCACATTGCGCAGCCCGCCTTGAGTGATGCGATGTACCTCGGCTGGCACACACTCGCCTCCGCCCATCTCCGTGGTTACTACCAACTTGCCTTGGTTCTCGGCTTCGACGGGGAGCAGTCCGGTTCCGGCAATATCGGCGTAGAGGAAGGCAAAGTCGGCGTTCCAGGCGAGCATGGCATCCAGCATCGCTCGTCGCTGGGCGCGATCGGCGACGAGGTGCATGGTGGAGCAGGGGACGAACTCCATGCTCCGGCCCCCCGAATGGATATCGATGACCACATCGCTGAGCGGGAAGAGCACGGTGGTCAAGTAATGTGCCAGTTGGCTGGTGACCGCCCCGTCAGATTGGCCGGGGAAGGCTCGGTTCATATTCATTCCGTCAACGGGAGACAGTCGGGTGCCGGCCCGTGCGGCCGGAAAATTGAGCGACGGGATGAGGATGATCCGTCCGGAGACTCGTTCCGGGGTTAATTCGCGCGCCAGTTTCATGATGGCGATCTGTCCCTGATACTCATCCCCGTGGTTTCCGGCGAGCACCAGAACGGTGGGGCCTTTGCCTCGGGCCACCACGGTGATGGGAACCATGACGTTGGCCCACCCGCCCAGGTTGTGGGAATAAGGTACTTGGAGGAAGCCCTGTTGTTTGCCGGCAGCTTCCAGCTTAACGGAGGTAGTAACCATGTGAGATGCTTTCGTGATCGATCCACCCATTCGTCACCACTCGGGACACACCGTCAATCCGCAAATTCAGGCTTGAACTTCGCCTCAGGAACGTTCATTTTCTTAGTAATCCCGTAAGCCCAGAGCGACCCTTCCATCGAGTGCATGGATTGGCTTGTTGTGGTCTTGTCCTGAGAGGTTCTGAACGTTGAATATCAGACCCTTACGTGGATTTGTTCGGTGTCTGTAGTGAAGTCTTAGTCTTATGAAGCAAAGAATTCTTAAACCCCTCCTGGCGCTCCTGGCTGCGGCTGCGACCTCGGCCTCTGCCGCTCCCGGGGACAATCTGGCTCTTACCGGTACTGCCTCGTCCTCAGGTGACGGTTTCGGCAGCGCCGCTGCCGACCCCATCGATGGCAACACCGATGGCACCTACAACAACGGCAGCGTCTGGCATTCGGCGGTGGCTACAGCTGAATCCTGGTGGGAAGTTGATCTTGGCAGTGATCAACCTATCGGAAGCGTCAAGGTCTGGTTGCGCACGGATTGCTGCACCGACCGCAACTCCAACTTGGAAGTGGCCTTGCTCGACAGCGGACGGAACGAGATTGCCCGCTTTCGGCAAGAGGCCAACCCGTTCACCCTGACTCCCGCGGTGCCCTCCTTCGCGGTGAATTACGGCCCCGGCACGCTGGCTCAGTATGTGCGGGTGGACCGCACCGAGACTCCGAACTGGATTCACCTGGCCGAAGTGCAAGTCTTCGAGGCACAGCCTCCGGCTGTAACTCTCAATGTGACAGGGCTCGCAGACCAGACCGTGGCTGAGAACAAGTCCATTACCTTTGGACCGGCGAGCATCGCCTTCTCCACTGGGGGTCCGGTGACGGATCTGGGTCTCCAATGGCAACAGAATGGTGCGGATATTCCCGGCGCCACGGGACTCAGTCTGACACTGGATCGGATCTTGCTCAGCGACAACAACTCGATTTTCAAGTTGGTGGCGACCTCCTTGGGCTCGGCCGGTGAAGCTCAGTTCAAGCTGACCGTTACTCCTGACGTGGAGCTTCCGACGATCGTGAGCGCCAAAGGTTCCGCTAAGCTCAACGAGGTGTTCATCACCTTCTCGGAGGCTGTCGACCAAGCGAGCGCTGAGGCCATCGGTAACTACTCCCTCGATGGCGGCCTTTCGGTAACCGCGGCGGCACTCGTCGCCCCGAACCGCGTCATGCTGACGTCCTCCCCCCAGACCCCTGGTACCAAGTACACGGTAACCGTTACTGGCGTGAAGGACACGGCGGCCTCGGGCGGGAATGTGGTCGCTGCCAACTCCAAGGCGTCATTTTCTGCCTTCAAACTGTTCCTTGGCGGAATTCAGCACGACTTTTATCAATACCCTCTTGCTCCGGCCCCTGCACCGACCCTGACAATGGTCAAGGCGGACATTGAAGCTGGCTTGGCTCCGACGTTTTCTACTGTCGAACCGCTCGCTGAGTATGGTGCGAACGGCAGCAATGAGGCGGGACAGAACTACGGCAACCGGCTTTCGGGATGGTTCACGGCTCCCGAAACGGCTAACTATGTGTTCTTCGTCAGCGGCGATGACAACATCGAGCTCTATCTCAGCCCGGATACCGATCCGGCCAACAAGGTGATTATCGCCGCGGAGCCCACTTGGAATAACTCCCGGCAATGGCTGGTCATCGACCGTCGTCCAGGCACGGAGCAGAGGTCCGACGTCTATGCGGGCACCGGTTGGGCCACGGGAGCCCCGGCGGTGATCTCTCTGACTCAAGGATCGATGTATTACTTCGAGGCGGTTCACCAGGAAGGCGGCGGGGGGGACAGCCTCAGCCTGACCTTCAAGATCGAGGGTGAAGACGATCCAGCAAACGGCACCGCTCCGCGGTTGTCGGGCGACAACGTCAGCATTTATGCGGATCCTGACTCCCTCTCCCTCCAGATCACCCAGCAGCCGGCGGCTCTCACGGTCGATGAATTTGGATCAGGCAGCTTCTCTGTTCAAGCGAGCAGCCCCTATCCGACGCGGTATCAGTGGGAGCGAGCCGCTGCGGGCAGCGATGTCTATGCGCCCCTGCCTGGAGCCAACGCCAGCAGCCTCACTCTGAACAACGTCGCTTTGAACGACAATGGCGCCAAGTTCCGCTGCCAGGTCAAGACCTTGGGACTTGAAGCCACGACTACCGCGGCGGTTCTCACGGTGGTGGCCGACACGACGGCCCCCGGCCTGGCTTGTGCGGTCGCCGGTGGCGGTTTGAGCACGGTGTTTGTTTCCTTCACGGAGCGCGTCACTCAGGCGAGCGCCGAGGTCCTGGCGAACTACACCTTGGATGGAATTACGGTTCAAGGCGCGCAGTTGGGTTCGACGGGCGACAAGGTGGTTCTGACCACCTCTCCCCTCACTCCTGGCAAGCTCTACACGCTACGCGTCAGCGGCGTGAAGGACATCTCTTCCGGCGCCAATACCATCGCCAATAACAGCCCGGCCAGCTTCTTGGCCGAAGGCGCCAGCTATCGGGACTCGATCTTGGTGGATGGACCGATTGCCTACTTCCCCTTCGATGAGGAAGCTGGGTCCACGGAGGCCATCAATTTGGGTTCGACCGGCGACACCGTCGTCGGCACTTACAATCCGAACGGCACGGAGGGTGGCGAAGGACCCCGGCCGCCGGAGTTTGTTGGATTCGGCTCCGACAACGGTGCGCCGACCTTCAACGGCACCGACTTCTACGTTTCCACCGGTGCTCCGTTGCTGAACGGGCTGCGCGCATTCTCGTTGGAATACTGGGTCAAACCGACGGCCTTCACCACCACCCGGGTTGGGATCGTGGGTCAGAACGATGCGGTCGAATATGGCTTCATCAACCCGACTACCATCCAAATCTGGACGCCTGGCGGTGGTTCGCTCGACACCCCCTATAACTTCGAGCGGGACACCTGGCACCATGTGGCCAGCATTGGCACCGGACGTGAGTTGCAGACCTACTTTGATGGCGTGCTCATCAATCGGGTTGCAGCCAACACTGCCAACTACGGCACTTCGGGATTCAATGTAAACATCGGCGGAGGCGGCGTCTTCGATGGAACCGGCAACTTCTTTACCGGCCAGATCGACGAGGTCGCGATCTTCGACAAGGCACTCACCGCCGAGCAAGTTCGCAATCATTATCTGGCTGCTAAGGAAGGTCCTAAGCCTGTGTTGAAGATTGCTAGCATTGCGATCGAAGGCGCCAACGTGGTCATCAACTGGGTTTGCGTTGGAACGCTTGAGAAAGCGGAGAACATCAACGGACCTTGGACGGCGATTGGGGATGCCACCGCCAGCCCCTACTCGACTCCCAAGCCTGCGGTCTCCACGTTCTATCGTCTCAGGAACTGATCCCCGTTCCCGATAGCCTTCAGTCATGTATGAGAGGCCGGCGTAAGCCGGCCTCTTCTTTTTCTGGGTTGCTTCATGCCCTATTTTTGCAGCATGCTGACCAATTGAGGGTTGTCGTGTTGAGCCCGTCCACGGGGCCATCAACCTCCCTCTGCACCGTCGTTGCTTCGGACAACCAGCAAGATGAATCCTATGAATGCCAATCTGGAACCATTTCTCATTCGGAAGTCACCTGCGAGAACGCGCGCTTCGGTCCCTGGCCTGGGTCTTGCATTCCTGTTATGGATGTCGGCCGCAGTCTCGAGTCATGCCGTGGCTTGGGTCGAACGACACGGTACCACCGCCACCAGTTATCAAAGCGAGTTCGACATGTGGACGTCGGCGCCCTATCGGCTGCGCCCGCTTCGCGTCAGCGGCAACGAAGCCTCTGGACAGGCGCGCTACTCCTTCGTTTTCGAGAAGAGCACCAAAACCACCGGGTGGGCCTCGCACCACGGCCTAACGGCTTCCGAGTTCACGTCTACCCATAATACTCTTCATGGTCAGGGCTACCGATTAGTCTGGCTCGACGGGTTTGGTGTGGGGGCAACCGCCTACTACAACGGAATCTGGGATCGTACCTCCGGCCCGGCTCAGCGGGTGCGGTTGGGGGAATCACTCGCGGCCCATCAGGCGGCTTCCGCTGCGAATATCGCCGCCGGGTTTGAGCTGGTGGACGTATCTGGCTTTTCGGTTGCCGGGGTTCCGCTTCACGCTGGCGTGTGGGCTCAGAGCGGCGCGGCCAGCATTCAAGTGCGCTACTCGCGCACTGCGGCCCAGTACCAGTCCGACTACGATTCCATGAACGCCAACGGCTACCGTCTCTGGCGGGTGAGTGGGTTGGACTCTGGCGGCGCGGAGCGCTTCACGGGGGTGTGGCGGACTACGAGTCTCGGTGAGGGCTGGAGTTATCACGGCATGAGCGCGAGCGCTTTCAACTCCCATCAGATCAACGCCGAGAACCAGGGGTACCGTCCGGTCGCGATTGAAGCGTACAATGTAGGCAATGAGACGCGTTACAATGCGCAGTGGGCTCGGAATGGCGGCCTCTCGACGACCCGTCTCGGCAACCTCTCCTCCGCGGTGGAGAGCTATATGAGCGCGCGATCCCTTCCCGGATTGTCGCTGGCAATCGCTCGCGAAGGACGCCTGGTTTATGCCCGGGGCTTTGGCCAGGCGGACAAGTCCTCCGGGGAGTTGGCGCATGCCGATCATCGGTGGCGGATTGCGAGCACCTCGAAGGCGGTCTGTGCCGTCTCCGCTCTCCGAGCCTTGGAGGATTCCGCAGCTTGGAGTTTGGATAGCAAAGCGTTTGGATCCGGCGCACTCTTCGGAACCGATTACGGCACCAAGGCGTACAGCGCCGCGGAGAAGGATGTTAGTCTGCGGGATTTGCTCACGATGACCTCCGGCTGGAGCGACCAGGGCAAGCTGTGGTATTTTGATGAGCCGTCCTATGGAACGGACCATGCCAAGATCATCAGCTATCAGCTGGACAACGTGGGCATGTCCTCAACTCCGGGGACCACGGACTGCTACAATAATTTCAACTATCAGGTGGCCGCCCGAATCCCGGAAAAAATCTCGGGCCAGTTGTTTGAAGTCTACACGAAGGCGCAGGTGTTTGATCGATGCGGGATCACTTCCATGATTCTCGGCGGGCGCACCGCCGCGGATCGCAAAATCGGCGAGGTGGCCTATTACGCGGGCGATCAATGGGGTTCGCCGGAAAACATCCACCCGGCGCGCATGGACGGAAGCACGGGTTGGATTGCCAAACCGTCCGATCTGCTCCTGATGGGGCGTCGCATCGACGGCAATCCTCGGCATCGCGATATCATTGGTTCCTACGCGCTGTCTCAAATGCAACTGGGCAACGGCAAGCCCAGCTGCAACGGCGGCACTTCGGGCTACGGGCTCGGCTGGTATCCTTCCACACGAAACGGCAGGACCTGGTGGCAGCACAACGGGGCGATGGCGGGGACCCAAGCCATTCTGGTGGTGAGCGATGATGGCAGCCAGGCCTTTGCTTATGCGTGTAACTCGGTTCACAGCAGCGATTGGCCCTCAGGCCAGTTTCGCAATACGATTCTCGACCTGATGGACTCCATCGACGACGCTGACGCTTGGCCGGAGATTGACCTGTTTGGAAAGTATAACCCTGAATATGACGCGTGGGCGCAAGGCGCATTTGGGAACGCCGTCAGCCGTCCGGGGTTGATCGACTTTTGGTCACCGGCGGCGGATCCTGATGGCGACGATCGCAGCAACGCTTTCGAAGCTTATGTGGGCAGCGATCCGACCCAAGCCAACCCGTCGCCCTGGACGAGCATTTATTACGGAAGTGGCGATCTGGTGTTGCGTTGGACCAAGCGCAATGGCTATCGGGGAGTCGAAGCGGATGCGCAGTGGTCGTCGGGGCTTGTGAACTGGGTCAGTTCAGGCGCGACGATCGTCGATCGGACCGATCTGATCACCCTCATCGGCCATACCATCCAGGAGGCCCGAGTTCCGATTCCGCGCGGAGTGAGGTTTCGGTACCTTCGAGTTAATCTAAATTTGCCGTGACGCTTGTTTGGAATGGAGATTCAGGTTTGGCGGTCGAGCAGAGAGCTAATGGGCTGCCAGTCTGGCATGCCGTCACACCAGAAAAACGCGTCAGCGGGGAGTGAACCCAAGTCGACCATCTCGCGGATTTGAGCGCGATTGAACGGGCCATATTGCTGGCCGTCAGCGAGAACCATCAACGTAGGTTTAAGGCTGCGTTCCGTAGCATCGGCAACCTCGAGCTGGGCCTCACGCGCCTCTCGGCGCTTCGAAAGGGCGCGTTCGATTCCGATGACCGCCAACCCAAAGAGGGTGCCTCCTGCATGTGCTGCGAAGGCAACTCCTCCACGGTCCTGGGTTTCGCTGGCCGCACCCAAGGCTCCCCAAAGGTCTTTGCCAAACCAAAAAGCGATCACCAACCAAGCCGGAACAAAAAACTCTCCTGACCCGAAACGCACCACAATGAACCAGAAATATTTAAACTCGATTTTAGTGTTCCAAAAGTAGGGTAAAAATCCGCCGATACACGCGGAAATGGCTCCGGATGCACCTCCGATGGGAATCTCGGAGTGGAAGCCAAATGGGGTTGCCAGGATCTGAATGAGGGAGGAAACGATGCCGCCCATGAGATAGAAGGCGAGGAATCGTGCCCGTCCGATCTTGTCCTCGACGCAAGATCCAAACAGGAAGAGGAACATCATGTTCCCGAGAAGGTGAAAAAAGTCTGCGTGAACGAACAAGCTGGTCACATAGGTCCAGAAATACGAAAGCGACGGCGTGAGCCATAGAGTGGAGAGCTCCCATTCGGTGACCGTCTCTCCCTGGGGCAGTTCGAGGCCGAAAAAGACCAGAAAGATCACCGTGCATATCCCCATGAACGTGAAGGTGACTATGGGATAGCGATGCGCTCGGTGTTCCACGCCGACTGGCAAGATAATATACATCAGATCCTTGGATGATGTGGTAGCAACGCGCCCACCTCGATTATCACTCCAGTTTAAACCAACAGCCCCGCCCCCATCGAGCTATTTCTGCGGTGCGGGCACGCGTGGTTTCTTGACCCTGGCCACTCAGTTCTTACCAACCCGGTACAGGTTCTCGGCGCTGCGGATAAAGAGGGCTCCGTCATCGACGGCGTAGCTGGCGAGCGTGCGTTCGCCCAACTCGTTTTTGGCCAGCAGTTCGTAGGTCTTGCCCGCCTTGACCACATATCCCACGCCTTCCTCGTTTTGGAAATAAAGCCGACCGTCGGCGAACACGGGGGACGCGGAGAACCCTCCACCCAAACGCTCGTTCCAATGGACCTGGCCGGTCTTCGCGTCTGCGCACGTGGCGATGCCCGCGTCCGATACGAAATACAGCTCATCGCCCACCACGATGGTGGATGGAGTGCTGGGGGCACCTCGCCCGATCTGCCAAGCCAGATGCGTGCTGGTCACATCGCCATCGCCACCGGGCCGGATGGCAAATAACTTGGGGAAATCGTAGTCGGTGTTCACGAAGAGCAGTCCGTGGGCAAAAACGGGGCGGGGGACCACCGAGAAGCCGGTTCCGGTTTTGACATGCCACAAGTCACGCCCGCTGGCCGGGTCGTAGGCATAGGTGCCTCCAGCCCCAGGGCTGATGAGTTCAGCGCGGCCGGCGTTGGTGATGAGAAGCGGGGTGCTGAAGGCAAATTTCTTGGGCGCCGCTTCGTTCTGTCGCGGAGTTTTCCAGCGGACGTCACCACTGCGTCGGTCGAGCGCCACGACCACCGGGTCGGATAGTCCATCGCAGCTGAAGATCAACAGATCGCCCGCCAGCACCGGCGAGCCCCCGTTGCCGTGAACCGAGGGATACTTGATGGAGTCCTGTTTCCACTGGACCTTCCCATCCAGGTCCAGGCAGGCCGTTCCCAGATGGCCGAAGTGAACATAGATGCGACCGTCGCGCACTAATGGAGTGGGGCTGGCGTAGCCATTCTTTTTATGAAGGCTCGACCCACTCTCTGGATGGAATACCTCAGTGCTCCAGATCAGTGCACCGTCCTGGGCATTCAGACACAGGGTCAGCAAGGACAGACCCGTCGTGCCCTCCGCAGACTTCGCGGCGGTCAGGTAGAGCTGGCCGTTGACCAGAACCGGGGACGACCATCCGGAGCCTGGGATCGATTTCTTCCACGCGACATTCTCAGTACCGCTCCAGCGGGTCGGAACATTCGTCGCTGGAGAATGGCCCTGCCCCGTCGGCCCGCGGAATTCCGGCCAGTCGTGGGCATGCAGGGGGAGCGCAGTCAGCGTGGCCAAGGCGGCGAGGCCCAGGATCGATCGTGTTCGCGACGGGTTCATTCTTGTTCCATCCTAAGGCCTCCGTTTCCGAGTTGTCGAGGGCGACAATATAGTGATGAGTGACGAGTGATGAGTGATGAGTGATGAGTGATGAGTGATGAGTGATGAGCTCGGGGGCTGGCCCCCTATGGACCGCGGTGGCACGACACCGCGGTCCCTTCACGCCGCCTGATCCCCCCGCGCACTCATTGACCATCGTCGCCCACCAGCCACTCCGCCGCGTGCAGGAAAAGCGGAGACTTGTCTCCGCGCTCCATAGGGTTCCTAGTCGTTGGTCCCCGGACGATTCCACCTCGGCAACTCCAACTCCAACTCATAACTTATAACTCACTCCAACTCATAAGGAGCGTTCGAGTTCGATGGAGCACGGATTCCCTAAGCTGGGTGTTTGAATCCGTTAAGCTCGAGAAGAGATTGGATGGCCTGCGAAACACGGGAGGGCTGATTTTGATGAAGCGGCATTCGGCACTTGCATGCGATATGGTGTTCTCGCTAGGTTTTTCTAGGCTATGTCGGCTCCTCGAGAATCTGAAGCCCTGTTCCCCAGCGCTGCTTCGTTTCCTACCACGAGGTGGACGATAGTGCTCGGGGCAGGCGAGGTAGGCGCGGCATCGAGCGACGGGGCGTTGGAAGAGCTTTGCAGGACTTATTGGAGCCCGCTCTATGCGTTTCTCCGAAGGCAGGGACATGCTCCGCACGACGCGCAGGATCTGACGCAAGGCTTCCTGGCGCGCGTGATCGCTCGCGAGGATCTAGGGAATGTAGGCCCGGAAAAAGGCCGATTCAGGACATTCCTTCTGACTGGACTCCGCAACTTTACCATCAAACGCGCTCTCCACGACAAGGCGCTCAAACGGGGCGGGAGACAACCCCTATTGAGCCTTGACAGCGAGGAAGCTGAACGTCTGTGCGGACCGGACCTCACGGCCGAGAGTCCAGAGCTGGCTTTCGATCGTCGGTGGTGCCGGACGGTTATATCGCACTCACTTCAACTTTTGCGTGAGGAGCAGCAGGCCCGTGGGAAACACGCAGTGTTTCAGAAACTCGCCCGGTTTCTTGACGGGGCCGATCCGGGCGATTACGAGGTGGTCGCCAAGCAGTTGGGGATGGCCCACGGCACCGTGGCGGTCACCATCCATCGTCTTCGATCCCGTCTGCAGGAGCTTGTCCGTGCTGAAATCGTCCAAACCGTAGGTTCGCCCGAGCAGGCGGAGGAGGAGATGCGGCATCTCATGGAAGTTTGGCGGAGCTGAATTCTGCTAAAAGGATGTAATCTGCCCGGCGCTGCTGGGCTTATAGGACTTGGATGGTCATTCATCAACAGCCATGAGTTCACAGCCAATTGCGTCCAACTCAACCTGCATCCGCTGTGGCACACTGCTCGCAGTTGGCGAAGTCGATGGACAATGCCCCCGCTGTCTGTCGCAACTCCTGTTTCAGTCTGCCCCGGGAGCCGAGCCGGCCGCAACTGGGCGCGGGGATCTCCGACGCCTGGGCGATTACGAGCTGCTGGAGGAAATAGCCCGAGGGGGGATGGGGATTGTTTTTCGGGCGCGCCAGATCAGCCTCAATCGAACTGTGGCGGTGAAGCTCATGCGCGATAGCGCCCTGGCCGGAGCCGAGGAGGTGCGGCGATTTCGGGTGGAAGCCGGAGCAGCTGCCAAGCTCAAGCATCCGAACATTGTCGCCATCTATGAAGTGGGGGATCATGACGGGCAGCATTATTTCGCGATGGATCTGGTGGAAGGCCCCAATCTCGCGCAGAGAGTTCGCGAAAACCCCCTGCCACCCAGAGAGGCGGCTTGCCTCGTCGCGACCATCGCGGAGGCGGTGCAGCACGCGCATGAGCGTGGGGTGCTGCATCGAGATCTCAAGCCCTCGAACGTCCTTATGGATGTCGATGGCCGGCCCTACGTGACGGACTTTGGATTGGCGAGATCATTGGAAGGCGACAGCAGCCTCACCTTGACCGGCCAGATTCTGGGGACGCCGGGTTACATGCCCCCCGAACAGGCCACGGGCCAGGGCAGTATCGGGCCGGCGGCGGACATCTACTCGTTGGGGGCTGTGCTGTATTATCTTCTAACGAGCCGTGCGCCGTTCGTAGGGGGCACGCCCACCGAGACACTGCGGCATGTCGTGGAGCAGGAGCCGGTGCCCCCTCATTTGGTGAACCCTGAGGTGCCGCGCGACTTGGAAAGCGTCTGCTTGAAGTGTCTGTCAAAGCGCCCGTCGGATCGTTACCCGTCCGCTGCGGATCTGGGGGCCGACCTGCGCCGTTTCGAGAGGGGGGAGCCGACACATGCGCGACCCGCGGGGAACACCGAGAGGCTATGGAGATGGTGCCAGCGGAAACCTGCCCTGTCGACCGCCATCGGCTGCGCAGTAATCTTAGGAGTCGTGGGGGTAGCAGGGATTCTCTGGCAATGGCAGCGCGCTGATGCGGAGCGGACTCTTGCCAGACAGAACGAGCTACTAGCGAGGCAGGGTCTCTATGCCGCTGACATGAATTTGGTCCAGCAGACTCTGGCCCAGCAGAATCTCAGCGGGGCACGGGAGCTGTTGCACAGTCATGAGCCCCGAGCAGGGCAGACTGACCTTAGGGGGTGGGAATGGTGGTACTATTCCAAACTCTGCCAAGGCGACGAGACCTTGATCCTTGATACTAATGGGCCAAGCATTGCGTTTTCTGTCGCGCTGCGCCGCCAGAATTTGCTGGCACTTCGCCGAGCGGACGGATCGAGTGAACTTCGGGACCTCGTGACGGGGGTGATCATTCATGATTTGGGGCAGGATGAGTTGGGCCGGGAGAGTGGGATGGCGGCCGCTGCGGATGGCTCGATTCTCGGCTCATCCTCGGGACAGGGCATGGTCCGCCTCTGGGACCTGAGCGATCGATCACGCATGGAACCTGTTGGCGCGCTCCGCGCCGGCAGGCTGATCTCGATCTCATCAAAGCGACGACTGATCGCCACCGCGCCCCTCCGACAAGCGCCCTTCGACATCCCGGGGAATGACGCCGTCAACACCGTCGTCTGGAACTACGAGACGGCGGCGAAGGTGGCGACCCTGGCTGAGTCGGGCGACTATTCATTGTTCTCTCGAGACGGTGGAACGCTGGTTACAGGCAGCTGGCTTGGTTCCGCGACAATCTGGGATACGCAGAGTTGGAAGGCTCGGCATCGGCTTCCAGCGACCGGAAACATCACGGCGATGGCTCTCTCCCCGGATGATCGATTGCTCGTCACCTGCAGCTGGGAAGGGTCAGTTATTCTCTGGGATGTGGTGAGCGGACATCGGCTCGGCGAATTCAAAGGACACTCCAGCCGGGTATGGGCGGTTGACTTCTCGCCCGATGGTTCGATCCTTGCGACAGGGAGCGGCGATCAGACAATCGCACTTTGGGACGTCGCATCTCGTCAGGAGTTACGGCGCCTCCGAGGACACGATTCTGAGCTGCGTCGTTTATCGTTCTCCTCTGACGGAGGATGGCTTGCCAGCACCGAGAACAGCTCTCCTGCGCCGCGCATCTGGAGGATAGAGGGGTTTCGGAATCCTTCCCCGACGCTCCGATGCCTTGCTCCTCCCGTCTTTAGCCCGGATGGTCGCGTCGTGGCAGCGGGCGATCAAACGGGTGTAACGCTATGGGACGTCCGATCTCTAACATCTAAGGCCACATTGCGGTGCGAACCGAACCCAGTAGGTTTTAGCTCGGACGGTAAGCTTCTGATCACCGCGACGGTACCAACGCCTTTACCAACGGTTCCCGGCCCCCTAACGGGCTTGAAATTCTGGGACGTGGGTTCGCTATCGCTCCGGGATACGATTTCGTTCTCCTCGACGAATGGGATCGCGTCCGCAGTGGCGCTTTCTCCCCGTGGGGACCTACTCGCCAGCGGGGATCCGGCGGGGGATGTGATCCTTTGGGACACTCAGTCAGGAGCAATGCGATCCAGGCTTGCACGCGCCTCAAGATACGTCTGGAACTTAATGTTCAGCAGGGATGGCGCGATGCTCGCTGTTGGCTCCGGCGGAAACATCCGACTCTGGCGGCTCGGGGCCGAGATGAAGTTTCTCGATTTCGAGGCGAGTGGACTTCCCCTCGCAATCTCGCCCGACGGACATGCACTCGCAGTGGGGATGTATAAGGAGATTGGGCTCTTTGACACCGACACAGGCAAACGCCTCAGAACTCTGCGTGGGCATCGTGAAGGGCTCTATTGGCTATCCTTCTCGGAGGATGGGCGCACCCTCGCATCGGCATGCGAGGACATCAAGCTGTGGAACTTGGCGACCGGGCGAGAAGTGGGGAGTCTTCGAGGAGAGGCCCCGTTTCTGTTCGTCCGGTTCTCTCCTGAGGGTCAATCATTACTCGGCGGACGAATGGGACAGGCCTACGTCTGGAGTGCGGCAGCGAAGCTAAAGGCACCATAATGAGCGCCCTGGGAGTGGACCCACGGTGGGCTGGCCCCTCCAACCGGTGGTGGCTGAGAAGGCGGTTCATCGCTTAGGTCCCTTGTAGCCGAACCGCAGGCATTTGCCGCAAGTCTGGCAGCTTGAATCGGTAGCAAAGGGTGCGATCCCCTGAGTCTCGCGAGGCTTAGAAGACTGGAACGGGCGTCCGTGGTTAGCCGATGAATTTAAGATCATCAACATCTGGTCCAACTTCCCCCTGTTGCGGCACCACACCGTCCACCACCAAGGCCAGGGGCGGTTGCCCCGCTGCCAAAGTTGCCACCATGCCGTTAGACTTCCTGGACTTCGACGTGAAGCTCTCGGGAAAGCCGCACAAATTCTACCCTGTCCGCCAATGATTTCGAACGAGAACCAACGATTTGTGAACACTCAAACTCAATCCTCTGACGGGACGGTTCGCCAGGCTTACGCGCCCGCTTGCCGCGCGCTCCTCCTCCTTCTGTGCGTCGGCATCGGATCCAGCGCCGTTCAGGCGGCATCGCCCGGCGCGGTGGTCGCGTGGGGGAACAACGACTATGGCCAGACTGCTGTGCCTGTGGCGGGGGAGAGCGGGGTGACGGCAATCGCCGCCGGAGCCTCTCACACTGTGGCCCTGAGGTCCGACGGGAGCGTGGTCGCTTGGGGCATCAACGACCACGGTGAAACAACGGTCCCCGTGGCGGCGCAGAGCGGGGTGGTGGCCATTGCGAGTGGATGGGAGCACACCGTGGCCTTGAAGAACGACGGGAGCTTGGTGGCGTGGGGCGGTGGTAACGATTATGGCCAGACGACGGTGCCCGAGTCGGTACAGAGCGGGGTGGTGGCCATTGCGGCTGGCTGGGCGCATACCGTGGCCTTGAAGAATGACGGAAGCGTGGTGGCTTGGGGACAGAATGAATTCGGCCAAACCACAGTGCCCTTAGCAGCGCAGACCGGTGTGACTGCCATCGCGGCGGGCGATATTCACACGGTGGCCTTGAAAAGCAATGGCAGCGTGCTCGTGTGGGGAAACAACTTCTCCGGCCAAACGAATGTGCCCGAGGCGGCGCAGATCGGGGTGACGGCCATTGCGGCAGGCGGTGGTCACACCGCGGCCTTGAAGTCCGACGGGAGTGTTGTGGCTTGGGGGCAGAACGAACACGGTCAGGCCAATGTGCCCGAGGCGGCACAGAGCGGAGTGATGGCGATCGCCGTGGGCGGGTACAGCACACTCGCATTGAAGAACGGAGGCGTGGTGGCCTGGGGGCAAACTGATTACGGCTTGACGACAGTGCCTGTGCCCGCACAGAGCGGGGTGGTGGCCCTCGCGATGGGATCCAGTCACTCCGTGGCGCTCGTCACCCCGACTGTACCTGCCATCCTGGCTCCACCCATGAGTCAGACCGTGGACGCCGGGTTAACCGCAAGCTTTAGCGTGGGGACCACTGGATACCCCATATATTACCAGTGGCGCAAGGACGGCACCAACCTTCCCGGAGCCACAAGTGCCACCTATCGACTGACCGATGTGCATCCCAATCAAGCGGGTGCCTACACCGTAGCGCTCAGTAATATTCTCGGTAGCGTGACCAGTTCACCGCCGGCGGTGCTCACCGTCAATGCGGCTGCCCCCGCGATCCTGGTGCAACCAGTGAACCAGACTGTGAACGCGGGACGAAGTGCGAGCGTCACGGTGGTCGCCATCGGCGCGCCCTTGTACTATCAATGGTACCACGAAGGAATTGAGGTGGATGGAGCGACCGGCTCGACATTCAGTCTGGGATTAGTGCAGATCAACCAAGCAGGCCGCTACACCGTCGTGGTGAGCAACTTCCTCGGCAGCGTGACAAGCACGGTTGCGGCGGTGCTGACGGTGAATCCGCCGGTCTCAGGCGCGGTGGTAACGTGGGGAGACAACCAATATGGCCAGACGACCGTGCCCGTGGCCGCGGAGAACGGAGTGACGATGATTGCGGCGGGATACAGTCACGCGGTGGCATTGAAGGCGGACGGAAGCATAGTAGCGTGGGGAGCCAACATTGAGGGCGAAACCAGCGTGCCCGCGGCGGCCCAGAGTGGAGTGACGGCCGTCGCCGCAGGAACTCGCCACACCGTGGCTCTCAAGAGTGACGGAAGCGTGGTGGCGTGGGGATGGAACATGTACGGCCAGACGACCGTGCCTGAGGTTGCGCAGGGTGGCGTCACGGCCATTGCCGCGGGATACTATCATACGCTGGCGTTGAAAAGCGATGGGAGCGTCGAGGCCTGGGGGTACAACTCCCAAGGTCAAACCACGGTGCCCGATTCCGCCAAGAGCGGTGTGATAGCCATCGCGGCGGGCGCGTTTCACACCCTGGCCTTGAAGAAAGACGGAAGCATCGTCGCGTGGGGTGAGAACTCCTACGCACAATCCACCGTGCCTGAGGTGGCGCAGAGCGGGGTGACGGCCATTGCGGCGGGGTATTATCACAACCTTGCTTTAAAGAGCGACGGGGGCGTGGTGGCCTGGGGAGACAACTATTTCGGTCAGACGACCGTGCCCATCGCGGCGCAAAGCGGCGTCATCGCGATTGCAGCGGGCAATAACAGTCATAGCGTGGCCTTGAGGAGCGGCGGGGGGGTGGTGGCCTGGGGGTACGACGGTGCCACTCAAACGAGGGTGCCCACAGCAGCTCAAAACGCAGCGATGGCTCTGGCAGCGGGGAATGACTTCACGATGGCTCTAGTCACCCCCGTCGCCCCGGCCATCATCAGAGCGCCGACAGGCTTAACGGTGAATGCGGGGCAAAGTGTCAGCATGAGCGTTGCGGCCGCGGGAGTTCCCTTACACTACCAATGGCGCAAGGATGGCACCAATCTCAGCGGAGCAACCGGCGCCACCTATAGCCTGGCCGAAGCACAACCCCATCATGCAGGAATTTATACCGTCGTGGTGACCAACTTCCTTGGAAGCGTGACCAGTGCGCCTCCCGCGGTGCTGGGGGTGAATGTGGCGGCTCCCAAGGGCGGCATCTATTTCTCCTTCGGCCAGTCGCCGACACCGGCAGGTTCTTCGGTCCGTTTCTGCAACACCATCTCAGGTGCGCCACCGCCCAGCTACCAGTGGCAGTTCAATGGCGTGAACTTGCCCGGGCAGGCCGGCCCATGCCTGGAGCTTGCTGGCGTGTCTTCCGATGAGGAGGGCAGTTACCGCCTGATCGCCAGCAATCTTGTGGGTGAGTTCATCAGTGCACCCCTCTCCTTGGTCGTGGATTATTTTGCTCCAAGCGGCTCCATCCATCCGGTCGGCGTGCTGCCGCCCTTGATGGCCGGGACCACTCTCACGTTCTGTTCCACGATCACGGGCGGGCCACCCCCGAGCTACCAATGGCAGTTCAACAACCAGGATTTGGCGAGCCAAACCTCCCCCTGTCTTAGTCTTAGTGAGGTGCAGACCAACCAGAGCGGCAGTTACCGTCTTATCGCCGTCAATTCCGAAGGGACCCTCACGAGCGCCGTGGCGGTGGTGTCCGTGGTCCATGCGCCGCCCACCGCAAATATTTACCTTGGTTCTGGTCACAGTCCTACGACCGTCGGCAGCCATGTCATGCTTTGTGCGTCGGTGTCCGGTGGTCCGCGTCCGTCGGTCCAGTGGCAGTTCAACGGCACCAACTTGCTGGGACAGACGGATTCCTGTCTGTCCCGCTTCAACGTGCAGACCGACCAGAGCGGCCGCTATTCCGTCGTAGCCAGCAACATACTGGGGGTGGTGACTAGCGCGGTGGCTGTCGTCAGCGTGATCGAGCCGGAGCCAGTGCTGGCTTACTTCGCAAGCGGCTTTCCGCCTTTCGCCATCGGAAGTTCTCAGTCTCTTTGCCTGGAGACGTCGCTGCCGGAACCGTTGAGCTATCAATGGCGCTTCAATGGCACGGATTTGCCAGAGGCAACCAACTCCTGCCATTTCCTCGAACCGCTTCAAGCCGGTGAGGCGGGAGACTATTCGGTCGTGGTGACCTCTGCCTCCTCCGTCTCCACTAGCCCGCCGATCGCCATTACCGTCTATTACGCCCCGCCAACCTGGGCTCAGCCTGGCTTCTCGATCGGGAGTGCCTCCTCCCTGGTCGGCGACGATGTGATCCTGCATGCGTCCTACGTAGGCAGTCCGTCCCGGGTCCAATGGCGCTTCAATGGCATGGATCTGCCCGGGGAAACCAATGTTCCCATGGCGTTGCTCTCGGTGGCTCCCAACCACGCGGGCGAGTATTCCTTCACCGCCGGCAATGTCGCTGGCATGACGACGAGCAGCGTGGTGAGGCTGGACGTGAGTTACCAGGCACCGGTCTTTGCGGCGCAGCCGGCCGACCAGTCGGTCGTGGAAGGCGCCATTGTCCGCCTCACGGCCCGGGCTCGCGGCGGACCGCCTCCGGAATACTTCCTGGAACAGAATGGCACGGACATCGCCGTGCCCTTCACCTACGACGCGAGTTTCAATGACCTGGGCGGGTTCAACCTGTTTGACGTCACGGCGGCGGACGCGGGCGGTTACCGCATCATCGCCAGCAACTCCTTCGGCAGCGCCACGAGCAGGGTGGCGACGCTCACCGTCACCCCCTCGGGTCCACTCGACCGCTGGACGCGGCGCAACCCGCTGCCGCAATCGCATCCGCTGCTGGCCGTGGCGCACGGGACCAATCAGTTCGTTGCCGTCGGGGAACGGGGCACGATCCTGACATCGCCGGACGGCTCAAACTGGGCTCTGCAGAGCGGTCGCGCGGATGTCTCCCTCAACGGCGTTACGTACGGCGGCGGGCTGTTCGTGGCGGTTGGCGGGGGTGGAACGATCCTCTCGTCGGCGGACGGGACCAACTGGGCCTACCGATACACCGCCGCCGGAACCTTTTTGAACGGCGTGACGCACGCGCAGGGCCGTTTCGTCGCCGTGGGCTCAGCGCCGGGATTGAGCACGCTGCTTTTGCATTCCACCGACGGCCTTCGGTGGGAGCGTGTTCCGATGGATGGCCTTTACGCTCAGCAGTGTGTCGGCTACGGCAATGGCCGCTTCATCGCCGGCGGCTCCGGTTCCGTCATCGTTTCAACCGATGGCACAAACTGGGTGCTGGCGCGGAGCGTCAAGCTGCAGGTGGAGGGCGTCACCTACGCCGACGGTTTGTACGTTGCGGTGGGTGACGATGGCTCGATCCTCGTCTCCCCGGACTCGGTGTCCTGGGTGGCCCGCCCGCCGATAACCACGCGGCGGCTGCTCGGTGTGACGTATGGGGTAGGCCGGTTTGTGGCTGTCGGCGCGCGCGGTGAGCTGATCACCTCCGTCGACACCGCCGTCTGGACCGCCGTTTCGTCGGGCACGCCGGACCGATTGGAGACGATCGATTTCTCGGGCGGGCTGTTCATCGCCACCGGCGAGAACGGCACCGTCATCACTTCGACCGATGGCACGGACTGGACGAGACAGAACCTTGGTATCACGCGCGATCTCGATGGGATGCACGGCGCCGACGGTGTGCTCGTGATCGTGGGCAAGGGGGGCAGCATCCTTGCCAGCATGGACGGCGTTCATTATGCGACGCAGCCTTCCGGAGTAACCAACGATTTGCACGGGGTCACCTGGGGTGGCGGACTGTGGGTCGCCGTTGGGGAACCGGGCATCGTCCTGACCTCGTCCAACCGCGTGGACTGGATCGCTCATGACACGGGCACCACAAGCTCGCTCAAGGGCATCACCTATGCCGAGGGGCAGTGGATCGCCGTCGGCACGGAGGGGACGGTTGTGCGCTCGACGAACGGTGTGAACTGGGGCTCGACCTTCACCACTCCGCCCCACGATCTCAACGCGGTGGCCCACGGCAACGGCATGTTCCTGATCGCCGGCGACGGTTTCGACAACCGGAACGGCTCTGTCTTCCGCTCCTTCGATGGCCTCACCTGGACGCAGATGAACTACGATGGCGGCAAGAACCTCCGAGGCGTCGCCTTCGCCAACGAGCTGTTCCTGTTTGCGGCCAACGACGGCGTGGTTATCACCACCGCCGAAGGGGGGAGTTACAACTCCAGCTTCCCTCAGGGCGGAAACCTCCGGGCCGCGACCTGGGCACACGGCCTGTGGATCGTGGTGGGCAACAACGGCACCATCACCACCTCGCCCGACCTTCTAAACTGGACGCGTCGGGCCTCGCGCACCTTCGAGAATCAGCACCAGGTGGCGCTCCTCGACGGTCGGTTGCTGGTCATTGGAAATCGTGGGGACATTATACAATCTGGGCGGTTTTTGACGGAATTAGGTCACCCGATCGCGAGGCCTGAAGGTGGCTTTCATATCCCGTTGCAAGGGGTAGTAAATCAAGTATACAGAATGGACACTTCGACGAATTTGGTAGACTGGATCGACCTGCTTACGTTTACGAACCGAACCGAACATAGCCAATTTATTGGCCCAATTCCCGCCGATATGCCACAACTGTTCTACCGGCTACGCCCTGACTAACCGACTCAGGGTTGCTTGCTCCCGAGTCGAAAGAGGTGGTCGGCGCCGCGGACAAAAGGGTTGGGAAAAGGGCTGGGTGTGGCAGATCCTTTTCGGGAACTGCCCCCAGGCCGTTGAACTGAGAGGGAGAGGGGGTGCCTCCCTCCCTAACAACCCTTAAGGCGCGACCAACTCTAGGACAGTGTTGGAGTAGATTCGCTGCAAGTTGATCGCGCCTTGGTCGAGACCAGTGCTAGCGCTGAAGTCGCCTGATCGGCTGGCGAATCTCATCACCTCATACCGCTGCCCGGAGGCGAAGTTGAGCCCGCCACTGCGTACGACGGCCAGCGTGCCGTCCAGCGTTGCCGAGCCGCCAATGATCAGCGCGTCAAATTGCGTTTGACCGGTGCCTCTTACGTCGAGTTCTAGCTTCCCTGTCGGTGCCTGCGTATAGGCGCCCTCGATGGTGAGAGCACCCGCGGTCGTCGCTCCGGCTGGACGGATGATTCCTCGGTTCACCAAGGATCCTACCAAGCGTCCGGTTCCACTGACGATTCCATTGGTTTGCACCCGAAGTTCGTTGGCGGTCAGAATCGCATTCGACCCGATGGACACTTCCGCCCGGAATATGTCGAGGGGGGTGCTGCCGGTGCTGAGTCGACCCGATTCCCGCAACACGATGCCGGTATTTTCGATCCGCTCAAGGAGCGGAAGTTCGATGAGCCCGCCGTTCTGGGTTTCGAGGGAGCCAGGGGTTCCGGAGGCCGCCCCATCCATTCTCCGAATCCCGTTTAGGCTAACCACGCTATTGGATCCCTCCGCGACAAAGATCACCCGTCCGGTGGGAGATTGATCCAGGGCTGGCATTCGCACGACGGCCCCTGAGTCGGCCCGCACCGTAAGACTCGCGGGGAAGATCCCGGAAATCGGACCATGGAGCTCCCGCAAGACGGGAAACTCCAGCACCGAGGCCTCGCGGGCATTGAGCGCAGGAAATCCCAGCCCGGCGCACACACTCAACCTTTCAAAGGTGACGCGCGCTCCTCCTTGGGCACTGAACAGGGAGTTGCTGAGGGTGGTCATTCGTAGGGCGTGCGTCCCACCGGTGAACTGCAACTCCCCATCGCCAAACTGGTTCAAGTTGGCTGCCTTCCAAGCCGAGCTGCTATCGTTCACGAAGATGTTGACGAACCGAACGGTCTCGAGGCTCGGCGTCTCGAGTCTTCCTCCGGTGAGAGTCGTGAAGGAGCTATCCCGGGCGGAGATTCCGTTCAGGCTCCTCAGGGAGGGGACCAGAATGGATCCGCGTGCCTCTGCTTGGAGTGATACTCGCTGGGTCAGGTCGGGCCCTAAGGAGCCCAATGAAACCTGACCCGAGAACGCCTTGGTGAACAGGCTCCAATTTTCTGATCCCTCCAAACGCGGTGCGTTGATCCAGGAGTCGGCGTTGGCTTCGAAGGACACCGCGGTGCCTGCGGTTGCGGCAAGGTAGTTGGGTAACTCAATGACCCCTGGGGAGGGATCGAGTGCGAACCGCCCACCGAGTCCGGCGATGAAGCGCCCCGAGCCTTGGACCAGGCCGGGGATCGCGAGCAGGGCTCCGCGACCCGCACGGAAGGTGGCCGCCCCCGACGTGAGGACCTCACCCGAGAGTTCCGATTGATGCGGCCCGGCCGCCAGCAGATCGCCTCCGGAGACCTGAAGACGTTCGCGACACACGAGCGCCGCGATGCTGACGCTGCCATTGAGGTCGCTGATGGTAATGGTGGGATTGGCGGTCGGACGGTCGATCAGCACGATGTCGGTCGGCTCTGGCAGGCGAGCTGGACTCCAGTTGGCGGCATCGAACCAATCCCCGCTTTGATCGGTGTTCCATACCAGGGTGGGCGTCGGTTGGACGCGGATGAACTGCGTTCTCACCTCCGCCGACGAAGGCTGGCCATTGGTCCCCACCAGGATGGCGGGTGCCAGACTCAGCTCGAAACTTCCTGCTGGCAGCGCTCCAAAGCCTGAGGCCCGGAGCAGTCGCCCTCCCGGGAGCAGTCGGAGTTCGCTCGGGCTGAACTGCTGATCGTCACCCGTTCCGGGAACTCCGTCGTTGCCCCAGTAGGTGAGCGTTGCCCCGGTTACCGAGAGAGCCTGAGAGTTCAGGGGTTGATCGAAGAGCAAATCGATGTGTGCGACGACGGAGTTCGATGAGCCGTGTGGCGGATACTGCCTCAGGACGACGGGAACCGTTGGTGGGGGATCCAGAGTCACTTGAGCTGGTCCATTGGATGAGACTACTCCAGTGAATCCGGTCACCCGCGCTACGACCGAAACTGGGCGGCTGGTGGGCGTGATGGGCGGCGTCCATGACAGCTCGAAGGGCCAACTGCTGCTGGAGGCCACCACGACACCGTCGACCAAGAGCTCCGCCTGGGCCACGCGTCGTTGCGCACCGAACACCGGTCTCAAACGGTGGTTCACCCCGGAGTTGAGCCGGGCCGGGATGGTGAGCGCGAAGCTGACCAGGACTTCATCGTCCACCTCGGGCAAGAAGAACTGGGCCACTTGGAGACCTTCTGGTCCCTTGGCGATCAGGGCATGGCCCTGATGCTCGACCAAGGCATGCGGCTCCCCCCCTACCGAACGGGTGGCGATGAATGCCGTGGTGTTCGAGGGTTGAGACCAGTCGTAGGTCGTCAGGGCCAAGGTAGCGGGGCCGGCAAAGCTAGTGATGGTGAGCAGGATGTTTCCTGCAGCGGGCTTGATATCGCTCACTGCGGCTTGAGTGAACGGAGGTTCACCGACGAGTCGAGGACTCTCCGGGTTGGCGACATCGATCACCGAAAAGCCGCCGAAGTGACCAATGTAAACCAGGTTGTCCAGGACGCTGAGCGCTCGGGGTGGAGTACGGCCGGGTACGGTCCGCCAGGAGAAGGGCAGCGGAAATTCACCCAGCTTCCGCAGTCCTCCCGTCAGCAATTCGCGGATCTCCAGACGCGAACGGCCCAGGACGTAAAGTCGATTTCCAGCGATGGTGAGGTTGTCGACATCGTCACCGATGGGGGTCACCTGCACGAGTTCGCCAGTGGGCAGATCGATCACCGCAACTCCGGAGGCGCGGACCCCGGCATAGGCAAATCCGTCGTGTACCGCGATGCTTGTCGAATCGGAGGGGAAGAAGGAATGTTGCGCGAGGATCGTAGGCGAGGAGGGGCTGCTCAGATCGATCACTGCCACACCGTTCAGCCCGTCGGCCACGGCGCACCGATTGCCTTCGCCGGCCACTCCGTAGGCTTCTCCCGGGGTATCGAGGCGGCTGATGAACAGGGGAGTCGTGACGTTGGAGAGATCATAGACGCCGAGGCCGGCGGGTCCATCGGCTATTAAGCCAAGATGGCCTACGACGGCGACATCCCGCGCATCACCGGGAGTATCGATCGATACGATGGGGCGAAGCGATGCGTTTTCCTTCAAGAGCGGGTTGGTGCCCTGCTGGAGTTCGACGAGATCCTGCACGCCATCGTCATCGGTATCGGCGAGCTGCGCATTCGACCCGACCACTCTTTCCGCGAAGTTAGGCAGACCGTCTTGATCCGCGTCCGCCGGGTCCCGGGAACCGGGCAGGCTTCCGGGTACCGGGGCCGGAACGCTGAAGGGGGTGCCGACTACCGCGCCGACATACTCGCAATAGGCGTTCCGCTGGGTGAAAGGATGGTAAACGAAAACGGCATAGTTCACTCCGGCCGCGGCCACGGGCAGAGGAAGCACGCCATCGAACGGGACAGTGCTGCGGAACAGCGATCCGTCGGAGCCTTCCACCAGGACGGAGGCTCCGATGAACGCCCCTTGTTCCCAAGCCAGGCGGGACGACTGCTCAACGATCTGGGGTAGTCTTTCCAAAACCACATTGCCCCAAGCGACTCGATTGCTCACTTCTGTTTGGAAGTTCAGGAGCTCGGCTTGAAGGGGCACGATGACGTCCAGCCATTGCTGGGGGGTCGTCGCGAGACTGGGGCCTCCCGGCCCGTTGGCCTGCGGCGAGAGCGCCGTCGGCTGTGGAAGCAGGCCAGCAAGGAGGTCAAGGCCAAGGCAAACCGGTTCGAAGGCGATCGTGCCGGTCGCGATCGAATCGATGGCGCTCACAGCAAATTCGATCGACTTGAAAAGATTCATCAAATCGACACAGTCCGGGTCCTGAGAGCGGCAAGTTAACGCACACTGGGCGGTAACGCCGCTGCTGGCCAGACTCGCGATGCAGCTGAGGGCATCCGTAATCTCGGCGGCCGGATTCGCCGTGTTGAAAAGCTCCACGATCCCCAAAACGACTTCCTTCTGTCCGGTGAGCGATGTGATGATCGGCCGGAGCAGGAGCGTGGGGTCAGTCTGCGCCTGGCTCGCGGCGCTGTACATGCTGAATGCTGATTGCAGCATTTGGCTGATGCCGCTCAGGATGTCAATCCCCCCTTGGGCGACTTCACCGAGGCGCAGAAGATCGGCCGCGCATTTGGCAACATCCAGCACCACATCAACCACCGGCCCGACACCGGATTCAGGAGGGCAGGGCGTTGGATCGGGCGGCGGGGGCGGCCCAGGGGGGGGCGGGGGAACGGGTGAGGAGCCTGGTGCGGCTCCGTTCCACCCGGGTTGTCGCAACCCGACTCCGGGGTCGGACACGACGAACTGGCCATCGGCCGAGACCGTCATGGTACCCTGCATTTCCCATCTTCCGGTATCATGATTGAAATTCCAGAGCGCCGACTTTGCGCCGGGCTCCAGTAGTTTGCCGGTGGTGGGATCGGGAAGATTGGGGAACTGAACGGCGACGGGCTGATCGAAGTTGGATGGGCCGTCGGTTTGGAGAGTGATGACCAAGGGAAATTTGAGTCCGCCTGGCAAGGGTTCGGGCAGGCGATCGGGAGGAACGGGAGCGATACCGACTCTGCCTCCGCGTTGCCCGTTGTCGGCAAACAGGGAGTTGGGCGGTATGGTAATAGAAACGCCTGCCAGGGTGGGATTGGCCGCTACCACCGAGGAGGGGAAGCCAACCTTGGTTTCGGAAACACTCGATACCGACCTCAGGCTTCCCTGACGAATGCGCGGAAGGAAGATCTCACCAGTGGGAGTCGCGAGATTGTCGTGCGAACCTTGAATGGCCGTCCAGGCTTTGCCGATGAACGGGTAATAGTCCCCGTTGGGCCAGGAGCTGAGGTCGGCGGTGCGTCCATCGATGTGAACAAAGAACCGTCCAGTCGGACAGGGCGACAGGGTAAACCGTCCGCGTTCATCGGTGATGGCGCGCAAGGTCTCCTCCGCGCCGTCGACGGTGATGGTAACCCCCGCTAGCGGACGATTCGTTTGATTGATGCGTTCGGAATCGTACACCACGCCTGAGATTCCCGTGTTGAGATCCGCTGCGATGCCCAAGGTTTGGAACACCAAAGTCAGAACTCCTCCGGGCTGGCCATCTCCATTGGCATCGAGATCTTGTCCGCTGGACAGTTTCAGACCATTGCCGTTCAAGGTGACGGTGACGGATTCATTGGCCGGCAGATTCTCCAGATAAAAGAGGGTGATGGTGCGTCGGTCGAGGGAGAGATTCGGCCGGGATAGAATGGATCGCCCGGCTGCGGTCGCGTTGAGCCTCGCGGTGGTGAGGGTGGCGTTCGCCGCGAGGGGTTGAGTCAGTCGAATGATCGTTTCGCGGGTGACGGCGACACCCGCTTCCTGAGCTGCTGGTGCCGTTTCGAGCACCGTCCCGGGGTTGATCAGCGACGGGTCGCTTCCCCGCCGCGCTTCTTCGCGATTGATGAGGCCATCTCCATCCGCATCGGCCGTTGCGTCGGCCGGATTCAAGGGATTGAGAGTGACCGGGTATCGGAGTTCATAGACATCGTTCATGCTGTCCTGGTCCTGGTCAGCCGGCACCTCCACTGGGTAGCGGTGCACTTGGAAGAAGCGGGTTGGTTGCCCGGGCTCGATCGTCACTGAAAAGAGTTCCTCCCCGACTTTGGGTCCGTGGATGGACACGGGTGTGTGGACAGCCTGGGGCTGATCGCCGCGCAGCAGCACGTGATAGAAATTCGTGTTCCCTGAGTGGTGAATGCGCAGTTGGTCGCCGACGATCTCGACGTTCAGCTGGTCGAATGCCCAAACTCTTCCACTGCACACGGCTAGCAGTAACCAAAATGCGACATGCTGCCACTTCTTCGCCTTGTACTTTGCCTCGATTGTCATACGACCTCTTCTCAACTAGGTTCTGTTCCTTCGTTCTTGAGCCTCCCTAAAGTCATCGTTCACGGATACTCAACCTTGAACCCTATCAGAGATTCGGTCGTCTTGGGAAGGTCTAAAGAGACCCTCCAATCTTCGAAGGAGCTAGTGTAGTGCCTCACCAATGGCTGGCCCGGTCTTGTGGATGCGGATGCGGTAGAACTGACGTCCCTGGCCGGAGGCAAGCGGATCGAGGAACTCGTGCGTGGGATGGGTCAGGGTCGCGGAAGCGCTCTGCCAGGCCTGCAGGTCTTCCGAACGCTCTACTACGACCCCTTCACCAAGGGCGAGATGGAGCTTCAGTCGCAGCGTTCCGTTCGGGAGCGGCTCGGCACCTAGGATGAAGGAAGTGTCGCTGGCGGTGAGTAATCGGACGAGGGGCAGGTCGCCCCTTTGTGTGAAGCTTTCTCGTAGCGGCGTTGCCAGAATTCCCCCGGTCGGATCGGGTAGCAGCTGGCCTATATAGGCATTGCCATCAGGCTCCAGCTCAAAAATGCCATCGACGGCACCCGTCGGCCAAAGGCGAAGGACGGATGTGGTGAGCGGATCCCCGGCAGTGTTGGAACCGTAGCGAAGCGGTGAGCCCCAGACGAGTAGCTTGCCATCGGGTTGCGTGACTACGCCCGCAGCCCCCGGAAAACCCTGCTCGGTCGTAACGTCCGAATGAAACGTCGGATCTTCAGTCCCATCCGCGAGAAATCGTCGGAGCCGGAACCGGAACGGGATTGCATCCGTATCGGGGCTGTGCAGGAAGCCCAGGAGCCCACCTTGAGGCAGGAGTTGGAGACTGCCATAGATGGAAGCGTCCTCAGGGAAAGCCGTCGAGAGGGCGTTTCCATGCTCATCGATCCTCCAAAAGCCTAACCTCGAGCCCCCCAGGAGCAGTCCTTGCACCAGAAGTCCTTGATCGGGAGAAAAGCCGATCAGCCTAGGAGGTGAACCGAACGTCGGGCTTGGGAAGCTCGAGTCCTCCGAGCCGTCGTGGTTCAGGCGAACGAGTTTCCACCGCGGCCCCTCACCCTGGTCGTATAGGTCACGACATCCGATGAGCCGACCGTCCGGTCCGGCGAGAATCGATGCATTCGCGAAACCGATGCCGCGAGGGAAGGATCCGTCTTGGGTTCCATCGGGCGCGACGCTGGCTACTTGCAACCGTGAGAAGTCGGTCGTGATCACGTAGACCCCGCCGTCGTTGCGAGCGACCCAGTGGACCAGGTTCTGATGGATCGAGCTTTTGAAGAGACCATCCATCGAACCATCCTCGTTGAGCCGTCTGAGGATGCTCGGTGTTCCCAATTGATTGTAGGGCAGGGAATGATCGATGAAGACTTTTCCACCGGGAGCGAAACCGATACGGCCCACTTGGCCACGCAGGATCGGGTCTGCCACGAAGGTTGAGTCGAGGGAGCCTGCCGGATGATTCCGAATGGTGACTACGGTT